>JAYKJC010000608.1:0-11486 GCA_035285885.1 Leptolyngbyaceae cyanobacterium
CATGGGCAATATCGACACTGTAGCCCTCGCGCTTAAACTGATGCCTCAGAGCATCCGTGAGTTCTACTTCATCATCAACGAGCAGAATGCGCATGACCGTTACGTTTGACGTTTGAATGATCGATCGTTGGGGATCCGGGGCTCTCCCGAGCCTGAACGAATAGAGATGTAGAGGTAGTTTTTCACTCTACATTAATTCTCTGCTCTACAAGTCTCCCTCATCTTCGTTCGTTTTAGGTCTGATTGAAAGAACCTATTCTCTTTCCCTGGTGGTGCGGTGTTGCTTAATCTGGGGATGAATTTGTGTGTGGGAGTCGCGCACCGCGCGACTCCCACACACAAATTCATCCCAAAAATCAGCAATCCCGGTGGTGCTGTTCTGCGGGGGTGAATGGTGTTCAGGAAAATTTCCTGGCTGCTATTGTAATAGAGTTACGCGGTACTTAAAATACACATATATTCAAAAAATGCGTAAATATACGTAATTTTTCAGGATTTAGAATCAGCGTAAGATGAACTGAGGGGATGCATTTTTCATCATCGATCATGCTGTTGTCCATTCTCGATTGACGTAATCATTGACGTAATCATTAATGAGTTCTTCTTCTCAGCGTCGGCTTAACCCGTGGATTGCCGTTAATTTCTCTGTGTTATGGCCAGGTCTGGGGCAATGTTATGGCAGGGCGTGGGTGAAAGGGGTGTGCATGGCGATCGCCACCTTGGCATTGATTGGCTATAGTGTCTGGTCGATCTTTGGTGCGCCTGGAAACACGATGACCGGGCTACTGCTGTTTATCGTGGTGGGCGTGTTCTATATCGTGAATGTGTTTGATGCGTATCACACGCTCAAGCCCCTACCCAAACCATCCATGGCGATTTATCAGCCCAAGCGCAATCGATGGTATGCAGTATTTCTCTCACAAATTCTGCCTGGGTTTGGTCACTTATATTTGCAGCAGGCGATCGTTGGCGGCATTCTCCTGGCGAGCGGAACGCTAACGTCGCTCCTCGCCAGTCACTACCCAGAACTGTTGCCTATTCCTCCTTTTCTATGGGCGATCGCCTGTTATCACATCTATCGCTCCATGCCTCAGCGAGAGAGTGCCCATCGGTGGGTGATTGCAGCGATTGTGACTGGATTACTCATCATGCGACTCATCCTTGGCTATGTCCCCACGGTTGTGAACGGGATGTTCATGCAGTTCATCGTTCCAAGTTCGTCCATGGCTCCAACCCTACAGGTTAATGACCGTATGTTTGTGCGCGATCGCCCCCACTATCATCCTCAGATGGGTGATGTTGTGGTATTTCACGCTCCCAAGGAGGCGATCGCCACCCTAAAGGTTGACCCGGATACAATTTTTGTCAAACGAGTGATTGGCTTGCCTGGACAACGCGTTGCAGTCGCGAATGGTCAGGTATCTGTTGACGATGTGGTTCTCTCAGAACCCTATATTTCTCAATCAACCGCCTATACGTGGGGACCTGTGACCGTGCCTCCCGATGCGTACGTTGTGTTGGGAGACAACCGGAACGAGAGTGCTGATTCACATATTTGGGGCTTTTTGCCTGAAAGCGACCTGATGGGAAGAGCCTACAAAATCTACTGGCCTCCAGGACGCATTCAACCTCTGGGTTAGGTGATGACTTTTTCTCGCTAGTCTGATTACTCTTCCGAGTTCGGACGATCGCTAGTTTTGGTCATCAGTCGATTGCGAAGCTCAGATAGTTGGGAGATGGTGTTGATGGGCGATCGCGGCTGAGGGATATCAGTGTTGGGCCATGTCGGAAGATCAAAACAGGGGCACTCCGTCGGGGTGCGTCCAACCACGCGCATGGGGATGGGCATATCGCACCGCGCACAGGAAACAACATCCCACTGTTCTGACAACAGATCCTGAATTGTTTGATCCGTTCCCTCTAGATAGCACTCTCCTGGCTTCTCGCTGGTTAAGTATTCCCAACACGCCTCGAACTCTGGGCTGTAGCGATCGCCCTGGATGACGGAACGAGGAGCATAGGAGTCTTGCTTGTTCTTGATTCTGAGGCGTTTACCGGCTTGAAACCAATAAGCCAAATATTGTCGGACAGCTTGTTCGTGAGCCATAAGTATCCTGCGCTTGTTCGAGTGTCAACAGCAACTATTGAGCTTGATTCGCAAAGCGCATGTGATGCGATAATCCTATCGCTTCGCAAATCATCAACCAGGCCATTTTCGTGCCATTTTTCGTGTATGGGTGGCCTGACTGATGGTGAATAAAACAACAGTTGAAGAAAAAAGAAGATTACGCTTTATCCCATTAGAACAAAGAGATAGCCAAGTCGCTTCTCCTCCATGAGATAAATCATGTTCCGTTGATCTACACCGTTGTACGTATTTGTTGAGCCTGTTTTTGGTTGGACTTGTTTTCAGTGTAGCGATCGCCGCTCGAATCAGGGGTAATCCAAATGTTTTCTTCATCTGTAGCCACGAGAGTCCCTTTCAGACATCGGTATAGAGTCAGTCTATGAGATGGTCTAAGGGTGCTGGAACTCTTGGAATGCCGGTAAGAAGTTTCGGTTTTCGTGGCTTGGGCGACTGAGCTTAATCAATGCAAAGCGCTGTAGGGGAGTCAGGGCTGCCCATTGATCACTCGTGATGACTAAATGACAATCTGTTGCTTTCTCTTGAACCTGCTCAGGAATATGGGCAGCATCCATCCACATGGGATGCGGATCAATGGACAACTCTTTGGCCGGACTTCCCGTATGCTCGGTGACTAACTGTTGTAAATAATCTCGATAGGCGATCGCCTCTGCACCGGGTTCACAGAGCTTATCGACCAATAGCTGCTTTTCTTCGTCACTAAAGCTGTTCCAATGCTCTAGTTTCAGCTTGACGCCACAGGTATCGAGCTTGTAGCGCACGACCATGGGAATGCAGCGCAAAGAATCTACAAAATCTGCTTCGAACTGAAAGAGTGTCATAGTTCAGCTTGCGGGGTTAACGGCAGCGTACAGAGAGGAATAATCTGCATCAGCGAACCCTTGCTCGAGAGCGTGCTGAGCAATCTGACAGACGCTATCGGCTAGTCTGGCGTCGAGTCCTAAATGCTGTGCAGTCTCAGCAAAGAGAGCCATGTCTTTGAGAAGATGCTTGGTCGGGAAATTAGGATTCTCAAAGTTGCGATCGCACATTCGCTGGAGCTTTTTATCAAACGTCGGTGCATACAGCGCACTCTGCCTCACAATGGTCATAAACTGCTCGACATCAATGCCTGCCTGCTGCACCATGCCTAGGCTCAAAGCAAAAGCGGTGGTCAGCGAACCAATTAATTGATTCATGGCCAGCTTCGTCGCTGAGGCTGTGCCAATGGCTCCCATATGCAGAGGCTCGGAACCAAAGCACTGTAAGACGGGCTGATAGGTTTCAAACTGCTCGGGTGTGGCTCCCACCATGACAATCAGGGTGCCATCTTTAGCCTGAGGAATGCTGCCCAGTACCGGAGCTTCAAGGTACTCGCCCCCTGCTGCCGAAATTTGCTCCCCGATCGCCCGACTTTGTTCTGGGGCAATCGTGCTCATTTGGATGATTCCTTTGCCGGATAGCTGGGGTTTCACTTCATGCGCTAACAGGAGATCGGCGATCGCCTCTGCATTGGTGACCATCACAACCGCACAGTCCACTTCTGCTAGAAGTTCAGCAACCGTTTCATACACAGGAATGCCAGCGCGCTGTAGCGGTTCAGTTTTGGAGGGAGTGCGGTTATATGCCTTAACGCTAAACCCACAGTCCGTGAGCCGAAGAGCCATTGGAAGACCCATTAAGCCTGTACCGATCAGTCCAATATTCACAATCTTTGCCTAGCAACGAACAGAGCAGAACATCCAAATGGATTCGTATTGATCCTAAGGGTTTTTAAAGATTTCGCAAAGTAACCTACTTTTACGATTGCCGTCTCTACGTAAATTACCGTATCATTCAGCAAATGTGTGTTGCCAAAAACGTGTATCCACACTTTCCCTAAGAGCGTTTCTGTGTCCTACATCATAGGGTTTTAGATTGTAGAATTTTCTAGAATTTAATGCTCGGTGTAGCGATAGATAGGCAGTTCAGTGTGTTCTCGATTTGTGTATTTGCCCAATAGTGACTCGATAAGTCGCAACGTTCAGGGTTTTGAAAGCGCAAGGTTTTGAAGAGCAAATTTTCGAATCAATTGAATTTTGTCTAGGTAGATGGATAGAAAGATGTTCTGGCCTAGTTTCGGGGGTTCAGTGATTCTTTAAGTATTTTTATGGCTACTTTTCGCTTATTTCCCCAGTAAGGGGATTTTTCAGGGGCTAGTGAGTTGAATCATGCATCAGTAACGTTTTGGTTGCTGAGGGTGTAGGCTATCTCGACATCAGACGTATTGTTTGACATCAAACATATTGTTTTTGGATACCCCAACCTTGTAAGAAGCATGTTCAATCGATCATTGGAAACGTCATCTGACACTGCAGTCATCAAGTTTCTAAATCATAATCCAACTCTTTCTCAGTCTCTTTTATCAGACTGCAATCATGATCTCAATGAACTGACCATGATTATTGAGCCAGTTCTGAAGGCTCCTGCTCGATGTCATTCAACTCCCTTCTACATCTATGCAGTGTCTCTTGGCCGTCTGGCATTTCTGACCACTAATTTGCATTCAGGTCAAAATAAACTCTCGACGACGACCCCCGCCACGAGTTGGTCTATTGGGCGATCGCTCACCTCGGGAATTCACATCGCCGAGCGTTCCATTTCTCGATGCCATGCAGTCATTGGTCATCATGCGTTCAGCAACTTTTTTATTACTGATTTAGGCAGTCGAAACCGGACGTGGTTGAATGGGACGGCGGTTTCACCGCATTCACGAGAAACATTGAATGATGGGGATGTTTTGAGGTTTGGGAATGTGTCTGCTGAGTTTTTCAGTATGACCCGATGGGAAAAAGATGAAGCGATTCCCGATATTACGTTTGGTGACGAGTATTAACACGACTGGCTAAACGTCTCAAATTTGCACCAGCAAAGAAAAAGGGGTTTTGAGCGTGCAACACGCTCAAAACCCCTTTTTCCTTTCAACCTTTTTTAATCGATTCGGCGATTGCGAGCAGCGTAGGCGAGGCCACCTGCAAACGCACCCAAGCCCAAAACACCGACCCCTCCTAACACATAGGGATTCATGGAAGCGAAGTAGGTGGGTTCTTCTGGCGTGCCTGAAGTGATGTTGTCATAGTCAACACCTCGTTCTGCATTAACGGGCACAGTCCACAAGTCAGTATGACCGATGCCTTGATCGATGCGAATCTCCCAATTTCCTGCGATCGCTTCGTCAGGATTAAACGAGAATCTTCCTTCTTCGTCGGTTGTCAGTTCAGCCCAAGGCTCATCAGGATTGTCTGGAGAGTAAATCGTAACTTGTGCTTCTTGAACGGGCTCCCCGGTGCTGAAGGTGGATTGGAACTCTAATTCTTCCCCAAAAAGACTGAAATCAGTCTCGATCATGTGAGCGATCGCCCTGGGAGCAAATCCGGCGATCGCCAATAGTGCAAGTGGAAAAGCCAACCGTAATTTCATAACGACCTCACTGGCGTGTTCACTGTCGTAAGTACTGTAATGCCAAACTGTAATACCAATCGGGCCTTTCGATCCCTATCGGGAGACACCCAAAACATAAGAGCCTATCAGTAGGCAATGAGTCTACTGTTCAAAACATACGCAAATTCTAAATCATCTATCGGGTTGTTCAACCCTGCCAAGACCACTCTCTCGATTGGATCGCCTATGAATTGCCTATGAATTTTCTATGGACTGCCTATGAATTGCCTATGGGGTGAATAGATTGCTTCTTTCTGGTGTGTTCCCTTTGGAAGATTGCTGGAGGTCTTCGGGTTAAGGAGATTTCTTGAAATGAAATTACCAGCACACAGTGCGTTACGCTTCGCTTTTCTGGTATGCCCTTTGAGCTATACAGCACCCTACGGGGGGTATGGTCTTTCCCAGAAATCTCCTAAGAAACGGGCTTAACGCGCATTAACACTTGACCAAACTCAACGGGCTCAGAATTTTCGGCCAATATCTCTACAATTTCCCCTGAAAACTCGGCTTCAAGTTCATTCATGAGCTTCATGGCCTCGATAATACAAACGGTTTGACCCGTGGAAATGCGATCGCCCACACTGACAAACGGGGCTTCATCAGGAGCGGGTGCTCGATAAAACGTCCCGACCATTGGAGAAGTAATTTCAAGCAATTTTGAGTCTGCCCCTGTAGATGGAGGCCCTGTGACGGGAAGCGCAGCAGAGGTTACCGAAGGCACAGCCGCTGAGTGCTGGGGCAATCCTAGCGTTGCTGGATCCGTTGGCATCACTGCTGTTGGGGCAAGTGACACTGAGCTTTGAGCGTGCGTTTTACGCACGGTCAGCTCAAAGTCGTTGCTCTTCAGCGTTAACTCTTCAATATCTGTTTTTCCAAGAGTTGTTAATAATTCTTGGATTTCATTAAAGTTCAGTTCCACAACTCGGCCTCTTGTATCTGTTGCCTACCCGTGCCTACCCGCTCGATCGTTGAGCTATCGATCTGACTGTCGATCGATTGGGATATCCCATCTAATTTAGTTCTCACGACCTCTAGCTTTCACGACCCCTAGTTTTCACGACCTAGATAAGAGTCGTTTCGCGTGTCGATTTTGATTTTTTCTCCAATGGTAATAAACAAGGGAACCATGACCTGAGCCCCTGTTTCGACAATTGCTGGCTTTGTTCCACCTGTTGCAGTGTCACCCTTAACGCCTGGATCGGTTTCGGTGACCTCTAAAACGACAGAATTGGGCAGCTCAACCTCTAGGACTTGCTCACCCCACCTTACGACACTCACTTCCATGCCTTCTTTGAGATATTTCACGCCGCTCCCGATTTGATTTTCCCCTAGTCTTGATTCTTCATACGTTTCCATATCCATGAAAACGAACTGATCCCCCTCTTTATAGGTGTGTTGCTGAACACTCTTTTCTAGGGTTGCTTGGGGAACCATCTCACCTGCCCGGAAGGTTCGTTCAACTGTATTTCCGGACTGGACATTTTTGAGTTTGGTGCGTACGAAGGCTGAGCCTTTTCCCGGTTTCACGTGGAGAAACTCAACAACCTTCCAAACTGAACCATCGAGTTCAATGCTGACACCTGAGCGAAAGTCATTACTGGAAATCATAGCCTCGCATTCATGGAGATCAATGGGCAACTCATTTTAACTCTCAAGGGGATGTCTCTCGACACTTTGTGGTCTTTTTTATTCATTCATCCACTGTTAACGCGAGAGGGCGATCGCCCAAACCGCCCTCCATTTTGTGGATGCACCGAGGTTACAAACCTCTACAGGATTGGGCTGATCGTCAGCGACATTGCTATGGCAAGATTGAACATGGCAATTCGGTCACGTTTCGACAATGTCAATTTTTCGACCCTAAAACGACTAACGACCCCTGATGTGATGGCTGTCTCGGAGAATCTAGTGACTTTTATTTCTAATATGTCTAAATCTATGATTGACGCTGCTCGTGATGCAGCTCCACGCGTGCAGCACCTCAAGCAATTATTCAAGGCCACTCGCATACTGACCTGTGCATTGGCGATCGCCCTCATCACGATGCTGACTAGTACCGTCGGCGCAGCGTGGGCGAGTGATGCAATGCCAGCGTTCACCAATGCAACCCCGGATGGACTGTATCTCAGTGCCCTTCCGCCAGGAAATGCCATTAAAGATGGAAAAGCCTTGTTGCGGTATGCCTTGCCCGTTGACAATAAAACGATTCGCCGGATTCAAAAAGAATTAGAAGATATTTCTGAAACCCTCCGAGTTCAGGGAAGCCGTCGAATTAAATCCGTGAATCGAAACATCGATCGATTAGAGAAGTTGCTACGCCTGTCGGATGAGGTTTTGGCGGCTGTTCCTGACGGGAACAAACCCAAGGTAGAAGCCTTATTGGCCAGCTTAACGACGGACGCTGCTGACTTGCGTGTCTATGTGGATGAAAAAGACAAGGAAGCCATTTGGATTAAGCGTTCGGAAATGCTAGACATCGTGGGTGAAATTGAGTCGCTTATGGTGACTGGATTTCCATTCGAAGTTCCCGAAGAGTACAACAATTTACCCCAACTGAAGGGACGTGCGACTGTTGAGATTGTCACCGAAAAAGGCACGATGCAGATGGTGGTAGATGGGTATAACGCTCCTGTGACCGCTGGGAATTTCGTTGACCTCGTTCAACGCAAGTTTTACGACGGGTTAGAGATTACTCGCGAAGAATCCTTTTACGTCGTGCAAACCGGAGACCCACCGGGACCGGATGCAGGTTTTATCGATCCAGACACGGGAGAATATCGATCTATTCCTCTTGAAATCATGGTTCAGGGAGAAAAAGAACCGCTCTACGGTTTTACGATGGAGGATGTTGGGCTGTATTTAGACGACCCCGTGTTGCCCTTCTCTGCCTATGGCACGGTGGCGATGGCTCGTCCTGGCAATGATCCGAATGGCGCATCGTCTCAATTCTTTTTCCTCAAGTTTGAATCTGAATTGACCCCGGCAGGGTTGAACCTGTTGGATGGACGCTATGCGGTGTTTGGCTACCTGGTTAAGAACGAACGAGTGTTGGATGAGCTGAGAGTGGGCGATCGCATTGAATCTGCCCGTGTGATTGATGGGCTCGAAAACTTAGTTCCGCCATCGGCTTAGTGAAGCCCTTGAACGTCTCAGATATCGGAGAACAGGAACTCCTTCGACGACTGCATCAGTTCTGTCCGCCTCATTTGGTGGGTGATGATGCTGCCCTTTTAGCGGTAGACCCTGAGCATCGGCTTGTGGTGACGACGGATGTGCTGATTGATGGGGTTCATTTCAGTGTGGGGCATGCGTCTCCAGACACCATCACCACGTCTCCAGAAGATGCGGGGTGGCGGGCGATCGCCGCAAACCTGTCTGATCTCGCTGCCATGGGAGCCACTCCTATGGCGGTCACGGTTGGCCTTTCCTTACCCGGTCATGTTCCGGTGGCTCAGGTTGAGGGCCTGTACCGGGGAATGCAAGACTGCCTATCTACCTTTGGAGGAGTCATTGCAGGGGGAGATGTGTGTCGGTCACCTGTTATTTCGTTAGCTATTTCTGCATTGGGGCAAGTCAAGCCCGGTCAGGCGATTGTGAGAACGGCGGCTCAGCCTGGTGATGTCATCCTGGCGACAGGTGTTCATGGGGCTTCGCGAGCGGGGCTAGAGCTATTGCTCTCGCCTGATTGTGGAGTTGGGGTATCAGAGGGCGATCGCACCGCGCTCATCAGTGCCCATCAACGGCCTCGTCCCCGGTTTGATGTGATCCATCTGCTCCACAACCTGAACGCTTTCGATTCTAAACGTTCGCTGGCGGGCATGGACAGCAGCGATGGCCTTGCGGACGCCATCATTCAAATCTGTCGCACCAGTGGTGTTGGCGCACGAATTGAGTGTGAGAATCTGCCGATGCCTCCCTGTTTCTCATCCTGGCTGTCTCCTGAGCAAGCGATTGATTGGACGCTCTATGGAGGGGAAGATTTTGAGCTAGTGCTGTGTGTTCCTGAATCAGTGGGGCGATCGCTCGTTGATCGTCTGAGCACAGCTTCTATTATTGGAACGATTACCGTTCAACAAGAGGTCTTACTGATTGACAGCAGCAGGAGTCCCAACGAAGTCCCTCTTGTTCAGTCAAGAGGCTTTCAGCACTTTTAGGCACGTGACTAGCGATCGCAAAAGTGTGATGTTCCTGTCAGCATTGTTAGCTCAACGGTTTGCATCCAGGGCAGGAGAGTATCTGAAAGCTGTTCGTAGTCGCTGCGATTGAGCAATACCGCCGAATACTGTAAGGGTTGGACCATCACCACGACGCTGTAAGTATCGCTATGAACAACGGCATGTTGAAAATCTTCGCAGAATAAAAAGCTGGTTAAGAGCGATCGCAGTCCCAACGCCTGGAAAATGGTCTCTATCCAACCAACGTCAATATCATCGCGAGATGTCAGATACGTTTTGGGTAGACCAGTTAAATCAAACACTGCCGCTCCCAAAAGTGCATCTACAATCGATTGCTCATTCAACTGTTGCTGGTCGATGATAAGACTTGATGGCATAGGAGATTTATGAAACCCTTTAGGCTCAGCTTTAAGTGAGGCTTATACTAGGGTTCCCAAAAATTCTTAAAGTTTTCTACGGCAAATTATCGGAGTTCCTCAAAATAAAGACGACCGGGGATAGCGATACTGGTTTTACGTTCCGTAGTTTTACTGGTTTAAGCCTGTCAAATTTCTGCCTATGGGAGATGTGGAAATTCCTAGCCTACTTTTGATCTAACTGTAGAGCGCGTTCGAGCGCTGCTTTTTCGCGTGCGCGTCTGACATAGGGCTGCAGTTGGGCCGTTGTCCATCCGCTTAGTAGGCTTAAGTCATCTGCATTCAACCCTTTCATTAGCATCTCGACGCACCAGGTTTGACGGGCTTGCCCGATGTGAGGAGAACGATTGTCTGGGGCGAGGATGCCTTCAGTTGCGTTCTGCCAATGCTCCATTAATTTGGACAGCGATAGTTTTTGCCCTTGATCGGTGAGAAACAGGTGGGATGCGTCGTCTTTGCGACTCTTAAGCCACTGGGTTAATGGATTGTTGGTATAAGACCCGTAGCGCTTTCCCATAATCCACTGATTCACAGGCACTTGCCGAACTGCGCCCTGGTTAATCTGAACGAGCTGCTGCCGGGAATTAGCGATGTGGTGCGATCGCTCCAATTCAATCAACTCTCCTGGCAACACTCCGGCACCAAAAAGCAGGTAGGTGATGGCATAAGTTTGTGCGCCTTGCTTTTTCGCTTGCTGTAAGATTGCGCGGACAACGGTGGCAGGTAAATCGGCAATCCGTTTGTCTGTTGGATCTGTTGGGTCTGTTGGGTCTGTTGGAGGAGTGACACCATTAGAACTGTCATCGCTGGATAACGATTGGGGCTCAGACGCTTGAGTGCTTGGGGAGGAATGGGCGATCGCCCCCTCTAGGCAAATCGTGGTGACTGCATCAATGAACCGTTCATGATCCGCCCAGCCTGGCTGAAATTCACTGATCAGTTCAGCGACGACACATCCATACAGCACATTGTTCAGTAAGGCAGCCAGCGTTTCTGATGACACTCGCAGGGTAATCTGTTCTTGGGCGATGACGGTTTCCAGAGACTGCGCGAGGTCTTGGGTTGACTGAGCCATGCCTTCAGACAGGGCACGCTGCTGCTCCACAGAATATTGCCCAGCTTCGCCGACGAGTGCTCGAAGCAGTTCGGCGTGCTGCACCAGTATGTTGAAGCGATCGCGCGAATAATGCTGAATGAGAGACTCCAAAGAATGGACTTCGGTACCCGGTTGAGTCAACCCATCATGCATCCGGGTCACCATGCCAGCCTGGTCAATCACGGCTAAGAGCA
>JAYKJC010000609.1:0-4933 GCA_035285885.1 Leptolyngbyaceae cyanobacterium
TAGCGTATTCCTTGTTCCCAGCGTCTCGCTGGGAACGCCCGCGAGAGCCTCTGGCTCCCGTTCAAATGGAGCCAGAGGCTCCCGCAGCGGTTCCCTGCCAGAGTCAGGGAACCAGAAATTAGAGACCACTAAACACATACGGGCGCGCCCAAAACCCTCTTTTCTTCATTAACTTTGCCAAGTTGTGTTTCACGGAATCTAGAGGTAGTCGTCAATTATTCTTCTTAGAAGAATTGGGCACTCTAAAGGGAATAGGACTTACACTTTTTTATGGACAATGACGGGCTACGCCATTGCCCGCAGACATACACTGAAAATGGGGGTCGCATCAGAGCCTGCTGTTGATAACGAAGGGATGTGTTCTATGGACATACAACGACGATGTGTGTTGGTTTGTCAGGGGCGCTCCTGTCAACGCAATGGGGCCAGTGAGGTTTTGGAAGAATTTCGAAGGTGTACGGGTGCGATGGCTCCAATATTTGTGGCTGAGTGTGACTGTACAGGACAATGTAGTTCTGGGCCGACAGTGCGGGTGACGCCGGATCAGTCCTGGTATTGTCGGGTGAGGCCGAATGATGTGGGAATAGTTGTGGATGAGCATTTGGTGGGCGATCGCCCAGTTGAGTCTTTGCTGCATCCCCGGTTCCATCCTCGGCTGGAGAGCTTTACCCAGATTGACACTCCCCCTTCGGACGATGATGATCGGGAACCGAATGAGTCGGAGTCGTAAATGCGGGGCGATCGCCAAATGTTTGTGATATGGGTGTGTGATGCAGGGTTGTGATACAGGTCGTTCTAAGATGCAGGTGTTCACCGTTCGAGTCAAACCCAATTCGAGGTGTCAGGCGATTCAAACCGCAGAAGACGGCAGCTTGCTCGTACGACTCAAGTCACCTCCTGTTGATGGGAAAGCAAATGCAGAGCTGATTAAGCTTCTCTCGAAAGAGTTTGGGGTACCGAAATCTCGTATTACGATTACTGCGGGGGTGTCATCTCGGCTCAAGCGTGTTGAACTGGATGATGCGTCATGATTACTGCCCTATCTACACGAAAAGTCTTATGGATTCAGGTTTGGGGACTCGCCTTGGTGCAAGGGGCGATCGCCCTGACGTGGGTGATCTATAACCTATACCTTGTCGATTTGCTGACCCAGTTTGGGTTTCCCGCCTCACTCGCAACGGCACTGCTCGTGCTCGAAAACATCCTGGCGGCGTTCATCGAACCTCTCATGGGGAGTTTTTCCGACCGATTACAGCACACGATGGGCACCCGGTTTCCGTTCATCGCCTTGGGCATGATTACGGCGTCCGCATGCTTTCTGGGCATTCCCGCCGTGTTGGTGTTTGGAGGGCCCTCCGGTGTGATGCGATGGCTGCTGCCCGTGATGATGGTTGCCTGGGCGATCGCCATGACCCTCTTCCGCAGTCCCGCCCTGTCACTCCTGGGGCGGTATGCATTCCGCACTCAACTTCCCCAAGCAGCCAGTATTCTGACGTTGATTGGGGGATTGGCCGGAGCCTTGGGCCCGTTGGCAGGAACGTACATTCTGAAAATGGGACCGCTCTTTACATTTTTCATTGGTTCGCTCTCCTTGGTAGGCGCTGCCTTTGCCCTGCGTGCCGTTGGGCCGAATCAGAATGTGACTGACTCCTCGGCCTCAGACGTGTCTGAATCTTCTTTGTCTGAGGCATCTTTGGCTAAATCACCTCTCCTTCCAAAGGCGGCTCCCACACTTTCGGTGGCGAACCTGGCTCTAATTTTTGGGGCAGGCATGGGAGTTTCCCTGGGCTTCCGTCTCATCCTGCAAACCTTCACCAAGGTAATCCCTGAACGAATTCCGGACATCAATATCGGATTTGTCTTGGGTGCAGTGTTCCTCTCACTAGCCCTGACGGCCATTCCCATGGGCAAACTGGTAACGAAAATCGGCACGCGACTGGCAATGATGCTAGGACTGGGAATCATGGCCATTCTCACAATCTTAATCCTGGCGGGGACTCACTTCATCCTTGCGTTTGGAATGGCGATCGCCATTGGCACGTGTTTTAGCATTGTTTCTAACACCACCATCCCCTTTGCCCTCTCCATGGTTCCTTCTCACAAAGCCGGATTGGGAACAGGCATGTATTTTAGCGGAGGAGCCGTTGCCATGAGCCTCTACGGCATGGCAGCGAGCAAAGGCATCCAGCTATCGGGCAGCTTAGGCGCTTATATTGGCGCTACAGCTTTCTTGTGCGCTGCGGGGTGTACCTTCATCAGCATGAAGCTAGCTCTGAATACAGCCGCAACCCAATAAAATCACAACAAGGAAAGAGGGTTTTGGGCGCATGTTGTATGCCCAAAACCCTCTTTCCTTCGTAATGTCAAACCCTATGACATCCAGTGGTAAGGGCGCATAGGTGTGCGCCCTTACCACCAGACAAGCCCTACATGGCTTCCATATTCTTCTCGCCCGTGCGAATACGAATAATCTCGTTGACAGGACTCACAAAGATTTTTCCGTCTCCAATTTCACCCGTACGTGCAGCTGCAATAATCTTGTCAACCACCATATCGGCCTGGTCATCTTCGACGACGATTTCAACTTTTAGTTTTTGCAAGAACTCGACGGTATACTCAGACCCCCGATACCGCTCAGTTTGGCCTTTTTGGCGACCAAACCCCCGCACCTCTGAAACCGTCATCCCGACAATTCCTGCATTGACCAGCGCAATCTTGACTTCGTCAAGCTTGAAAGGACGAATAATCGCTTCTACCTTTTTCATATGTATGCCGCACTCTCCTCATCATTCACGGTTTCAAAAGCCTCGCAGCCTCACCGTTTCTATCACCGCCCACTCATCGCCGTATGTAGCCAGTGATACGGTTGGTTGCCCTAACAATTGTGCCATTCATCCGATCTTTTAGTAAGAAATCGGGGAAAACGCACAGTGGGCAAGATATAGCACGGTCGAATTAAGGTTACTGTATCGTTGCATTCTTGACGATTGAAGATTCATGATGCAATAAACAGGATCGTTCAGTATCGTTTACATACCATGGCTTGCAACTGCCTAAAGTCCCCAAAACAGGTGTGTGTGGGGCGGTGCGCCTCCCGCTAAATCATTCAAGGAAACCGTGCAGCGTTATGGGCGATTCTTTAAAAGACTTCACATGCATAGCGCAACGTGCCTGGGCGAAATCGATATTTTTGGGAATAGCCGTGCGAAACATGGCTTTCTCAAAAACCATGTCTTATTAGGAAATCAACATGCAACACTTTCAGCCACCTGGCTTTAAGCAACAGGTCGTGACAACTCATTTGGGGGTGATGGCCTACTACACGCAGGATGATGAATTTTGGAATGCCCCTAACACCATTCCTCAGGATCAACCATTGCTGGTGTTTTTACACAGCCTGGGAGGCGGCTCATCCGCGTATGAGTGGTCGAAGGTCTACCCTACCTTTGGGGCTGATTATCGGGTCATTGCGCCTGACCTGATTGGCTGGGGACAGTCTGCCCATCCGCCAAAAGACTATGTGTTGGATGATTACAGTCAAATTGTGGATGAGCTGTTAGAGCACTGTGGTCAGCCCGTGACGCTGGTGGCAACATCGCTGACGGGCGGACTTGCGATTCGAGTGGCGATCGCCCATCCCGACAAGGTGCGATCGCTCTTTTTGGTGTGTCCTTCTGGCTATGCCGACTTCGGCGTCGATTATCAGCGGGGGTTAGCGGCTCAACTGGCCGGAACGCCATTGCTCGACCGCCTGATTTACACCGTCGGTGCAGCCAATGAGTTAGCCGTCCGCAATTTTCTTCAACAGTTTTTGTTTGCCGATGCCTCGCGCATCACCGATGAAATGGTGGCGGCCTACCTGGCCTCTGCCCTGCAACCCAATGCAGAATACTCTGCCCTCTCCTCCCTCAAAGGTGCGCTATTTTTCGATTTGTCGCGCTATGTGGGCCAGCTCACCGTTCCAACCGCGTTTCTGTGGGGCGAGAAATCTCGGTTCAATACTCCCGCGTTGGGGCGTCGCTTGGCGGGACTGAATCCCGACGCCATCACGGCGTTTTACGAAGTCCCCAATACGGGCGTCTTGCCCCATTTAGAACTGCCTGCGGTTGTGGCTGGGCTCTTACGGCGGTGGTTGAAGGAGAAGGGCATTTAGGGGAAAAAGGGAAGAGGGAAGAGGGAAGAAGGAAGGGACAAAGCACCCCCTGTTGACGGCTGATTTCAAGCTTTAATGCAAGCTTGAGTACATGCCTTGCGGAATGCCTTAATTATCGTCGTCGTGGTCGTCTGAGTCGTCGTGGTCGTCTGAGTGAGCTGTGTCTGAGGTATACGCAATCAGGCTGCGGACGATGGTCTCTTTCTTCTGGAGCTTAAACAGGCGATCGCCCGGTTTCTGTGGACTGGTTTGTACAACAGAATCGACGGGCACATAGGCGAGTCGATTGTCACTGGTCATCATCAACACCACACCGTGAGGTTCGGCAGGGGTGATGTTTGAGAGGGCATCCGTTTTATTGGCAAATCGAACGGCTTGAATTCCGATATTGCCCCGCTTGCCTAAGCGAAGTTCGCTGGCTTGCATGCGTTTGGCAAATCCTTGAGCCGTGAGCAAGAGCACCTCATCGCTGGGGGTGGCGATCGCCACACAGCCCACCAATTCTTCTTTTTTGCTCAAGCGCATCACCATATTGCCCTGGGCCGTGCGTCCCAGTTCGGGCAGTTGTTCTGCGTCTGCATTAAATCGCAGCATCCGCCCTCCAGAACTCGCCACGACGAGCTGATCGCTCGGTCGGATGGGCAGCACATACTCCAGTTGATCCCCGTCTTTCAGTTTCAGCGCCGTCAGTCCCCGCGCGCTGAGATTGGTGAATTCAGAAAAGGCCACTCGCTTAATGCGTCCCTGTTGAGTGACAAGAGCCAGTGAATCTGGCCCCTC
>JAYKJC010000610.1:0-5758 GCA_035285885.1 Leptolyngbyaceae cyanobacterium
AGCCTGTTTGGCGTTGATGTCAGGAGCTAATGTGTGGGTTTCGGTCAGTGTAGACATGAGGCAACTCTGATAGAGCGACAGAATGGAATACTGCGTTACAAGCAAATCACGCAGTCGCGATCTGTGCAAGAACCTTAGAGAGCTGAGTGTGAAGACGGTGACTTGCCTTGTACGCCAAAATGTGGGCACTCGGCCAGGAGCCGACCAAACTCAAATCTCCTACTAAGTCTAAAAGTTTATGACGCACTGGTTCATTTGAAAATCGTAGAGGGGGATTAAGCCATCCATTTTCTCCACAGACCAGAGCGTTATCCAGACTACCACCTTTGATTAACCCCTGCTGTTTCAGGGCTTCAATCTGATGGGCGAGGCCAAATGTGCGAGCAGGGGCGATCGCCTCGAAAAAGGTCTCTTTGTAGGGATTCCAGCTATACCATTGGGTTCCAATGGCGTCTAAATCAAACTCAATTCCGTACGTCAGCCGAAGGAACGGAGCCGGTATTGCTGCAACGAATGAATCTTTATCATAAATCCAGATGGGCTCTGGAAGATTAAAGAGCGATCGCGACGAACCTTCAATCTCGACCCAACCCGCCTGGGCGATCGCCTCACCCCAGTCCTTTGCAGAACCGTCCAAAAGCGGAATTTCTGGGCCATCGACCTCAATTCGAGCGTGATCAATTCCCATGCCACTCAGCGCAGCCAGCACATGCTCAACCGTCCGCACAGAGGCCGTACCTGCACCCAGTTCAGTTGAGAGCAGGGTTTGAGTCACAGCATCCATGCAAGCTGGGATTGGGGGAGAATCCGGCAGATCCGTTCTCACAAAATAGCGCCCCTCACCCACCGCAGGCTTCACGGTGACCGTTGTGGGTTCCCCCGAATGCAGCCCGACTCCCGAACGAGAGAAGGCCGTTGCGAGCGATCGCTCAACGGTTGAAACAGGCGAGGGAGCCACCGCTGCATCAGGGGTGCGATCAGTGGAACGAAATGACGATACTTGCATAAGGGCTACCGCAGATGAGATGACACTAGAATCGTTCACCAATACCGAAGTGAACCCGGTTGTCACCCTCATCATTAATACCAAAATCTAGACGAATCGGCCCCAGGGGAGACTGAACTCGGACTCCCAATCCATAGCCAAACCCTGTACCGGGCTTGTCTCGAATCTCGGCGGGTTCACCCGGCACATCTTCACCCGTTCCCAAGTCGCTGCCAAAGTCAACGAAGAGCGCTCCGCCGATAAACGAGAAGATGGGAAAACGATATTCTGCCGTGGCTTGAATAAAGCTCCGACCGCTGGCCAAATCACCCGCGTCATAGCCTCGAACGGAATCCGTGCCACCCAGCGAGAAAGCCTCATAGGGGGGCAAGTCACCCAGCACCGTACCGGATTGAACATTGAACGCCAGTGCTTCCGGGCCATCGGTAAAGTTCGTGAATGATACCGGGAAATAGCGGCTGTAGCTGACCCGTAGACGATTAAAGAAAATGCTCCCTGAACCGAATGGAATGGACTGCTCGGACCCCAGTCGCAACAGCGACCCCTGGGTGGGCTGGGTGGAACTATTGCGGCGATCGCGCACAGCTCCCAACTGTAAGGTAAACAGGTCATCCCGTCCTGACCCGCTGAAGCTCAAGTCGTTCCCCAGTTCATCTTCTGGTTCCAAGTCCCCATCAGAATCTCGAATCGAGACCCGCTGGTATTGAGCCCCAGCGGAGGCTCGCCAGTCCTCCCAGCCGAGCCACTCATCCAACGGACGGCTGAAGCTGACGCCGCCTCCAATACGCTGAACACGGGGGCGATCGCCATTATCGAGTTCAACCTCATTTTCCCCACCGTCAAAAATCAATGAAATCGAACGGCGACTAAAGGCATTGACGGTATAGGACGTGCGATAGGGATCTCCTGCAATCCACGGATCGGTAAAGCGAACATCAAACAGAATTTCTCGGGTACCAAACTGAACTTCAGCCCCAAGCTGCTGATTATTGCCCCCTAAGTTCTGCTGCTGATAGCTGGCACTACCAAACACACCCGAGGCCGAGCTAAAACCAACACCCGCTGCAACAGATCCCGTATTTCCTTCAATCACATTGACGATGACATCAACCTTACGCGGATCATCTCCTGGATTTAAGGCCACGCGAACATCATCGAAAATGCCGAGCCCAAATACTCGCTGCAAATCACGCTGAATGTCCTGCTGGTTAAACACATCTCCCGGCTGAGACTCAAACTCTCGGGTAATGATGAAGTCACGGGTTCGTCCCTCAATGGGCTCACCTTCTTCATCCACATCCAGTCCATCTTCATCCAGGAAGGCCACATTGATATCTTCGATCACCCCTTCAGCGACCTCAAGGGTGACGACTCCATTGCTTGGAGGAGGCGCATCGACCACCTGGGCTAGCACATAGCCATTGTCTTGGTAGACGTCGTTCAGACGCTCAATGCCGTCTTGAAAGTCCAGCAAATTAAGCGTGCTGCCATATTGCGGTGAGAAAATCCGGTCAACGATCTCAGTGATGGTCAACTGCTCAGGTTCTGCGCCAAAAGGAGCATCGGGATCTTCGTAGGAAAGCGTCACGCCCTGCTCCTGGAGCGCGCTATTCTCAAGCTGAACGCCTGTCAGCACGGGGTTGGGAGCGACCTGAAACGTGATGCGAACACCTAAGGGTGTATCTTCGGGAGTCGCTTCTACATTCGAGAAAAAGCCTGTCGCAAATACAGCGTTGATGTCTTCCTGAAGCTGCGATCGCGTCGTCGTCCGACCTGGCGTGGTCTCGATTGCGCTGTAGACGATTTCTTCTAAATCAGCCTGCCCCTCAACTCCAACCACACGAACTTCTGCAACAAGGACACGGGGTTCAGGAGCCTCCTCTGCGGTGTCAGGTTCTTCTTCCTCAACATCGTCAATCTCGGGCTCTTCTTCAATCTCGGGCTCTTCTTCAATTTCTAGCTCACCTTCGATCTCGGGTTCAGCCGCATCGTCACCGACAGTGTCTTCCGCATCCGGTGACTCCGCTTGTGCAACGGTCACGGACCCACCCAAGGCAACAGCCGCACTTTCAGTCTCATCAGACCTACGAGTGCTGATTTCGAGATCAAAAGATTCACCGATGGCCCACTGCATCGTCGGCTCAGGCAACGCGGCAACAAATGGTCGTGCTGAGCCCGTCCCCGATTCTAGAAACACCCCGGAGGGTGCGATTGAGGGGTTCGCCAAAACAGAAGACACGGAAAAATGAGCTGGCTGGCTGGGCGACAGATCCAGGTCGTTATCACCAGAAACCATGTGGTGAGACGAACTCTCATCAGAGGAAGACTGTTCATTGGCTTGGGCAACCATCGGAGCCGCCCAACTTAAACCAGCAGACATCGTAAAAGATGCCAGTAAAACAGACGAAAATCGCATGTTATTCAACGAGTTTTTTATTCACTTCACACCACATGGGTCAGGAAAAACCATAAGCGATTTTCCTTAGAGAACCCATTCACACTAGGACAACTGTTGAGCTGACCACTGAGATCAACCCCAACGAAGCTCAACCCTATGAACCAGCGGATGAGATGCACATCAACGACTCACGCTTGAGGTCAGACTCAGTACCTTGTAGACAAGGCACCCAGACGAATTCAACGGTTCATCGAAGAGCGATCGCCCCTATTGGAACAGAGGAATGCTCGTACAACGCTGTCTGCGAACGCAATGATCTTACAGCATTGCAGCTTGTTCTCTGGCTAAAGATAGCATTCAATGATTCCGAGATGAAAGTTCAATCAAGGAATGCGATGAGCAAAGCTATGTCGGGGTGCAACCGCATTCAGCACAAAAGAGCTTGGTTTGGGCACTTTACGCTCCATACAGCCATACTGAGGGACTTGCAGGAAAATATCCCAAAAACCCCAGAGAGAGGAACCGTGAACTCTCACCATTCCTCTCTCTGGGGTTTATTGCTTGGCTAATTTCTTAGCTGTGTGATGCAGATGCACGAGCAGACAACACTCGCTCAAGCACCTGTTGATAGGCCGATTCAACGTTTCCTAAGTCATGGCGAAATCGATCTTTATCCATGACTCGCTTCTCGGGGTCAGGCTCCGCTTTGTTCCACAGGCGGCAGGTGTCGGGGCTGATTTCGTCGGCCAGTACGATGGTGCCAGTGCTGTCATGCCCAAACTCCAGCTTGAAATCGACCAGCGTGATGCCACATTGTTCAAAGAAGAGGCTCAATATTTCGTCGATCCGACGAGCCAGCGTTTCTAGCTGTTCGAGAACCTCATCAGTCGCGAGCCCCATAGCGAGAATGCGATCGCGCGTCAACAGCGGATCGCCCAACGCATCATTCTTGTAGTAAAACTCCACCAGCGGCGGATCTAAGACCGTACCAACATCAATTCCCGTTTGGCGACAGAGACTGCCCGCTGCAATGTTGCGAACCACCACCTCTAGCGGCACAATCGTTACGGCCCGGACTCGCATGGTATTCGCGGAGGGCTGATCAATCCAATGGGTTTGAATGCCGCTGGATTCAAGCAACTGAAACAAGTGACTCGACATCGTGCAGTTAATTTCGCCCTTGCCCACAATCTGTCCGCGTTTCTGAGCATTGAAAGCCGTGGCATCATCCTTGTACCAACTCAAAAGAACATCGGGTTGGTCGGTGTCGTAGATGATTTTGGCTTTCCCTTCGTATCGCTTTTTCTGGTCGGGAGGAGGTGTTGACATCGAATGCTTAGAGTACTTTCAATTCAAAATGATGATTCTAGCATCAGAATATGAATGTCTGAGAACGTTGTACATAGCTCAATCCAATGCCCCAAACTACGCACACTCGATGATTCCAGCTGTTCGAGAAATTGCATCGGCGCTACAGCTCTTTGTCGCTTGGGTCATGTGGATCATGTGGGTCAACGTCATTGGTGTCAAAATCTAGCGTTACAAACAAATCGGCGATCGCCACTTCAAATCCAGGCACCACCTCTTCACCGCTGAGAACATCACTGATTCGCAGGAGACGGTCAGGCTGCGGTTCGTGATAGACCAACACGTACTGTTCATCAGGATGGATCACCCACACGAGCTGCGCTTCATTTGCAAAATATTCAACGATCTTGCTGTGAATTTCTTCGATGGTGTTGTCAGGTGACAAAATCTCGACAGCCAGATCAGGAGCCCCCTCAAAGAATCCTTTAGGCAAACGCTTCAGTCCTTTGAGTCGTTTCTTTGCCACAAAAGAGACATCGGGCGATCGCTTATTCCCTGTTTTCATCGCAAAAGCCGTACTGGAATCACACGTCACACCCAACTTATGAGACCGAACATAGAGTTCTAAAAGGCCACCTAAGTATGCGCCGATGTTGCCATGCTCCATGCCAGAGTTGCCCATGTCAACAAGCTCTCCCTCAACGAGTTCATAGTGGCCGCCATCATCGGGCAGCGCCATAAATTCTTCGTTCGTCCAAAGCTTTTGTGCTGTCGAAAGAGTCATAGGCAGACGGTTGATATGAATGCGATAAAACTATGCTAGCGCGATCGCCCTTTCCTTAGACATCCTTGCCTCACGTGTCCTTTAATCAATGGATCAATTAAGCGGGTAAGATGTCTGTACCACTGAATGAAGCTCAGACTACATCACACTTGAAGGAGTGATTGAATTGCTACATCCCTTAGAGCTATTAGAGCGGTGGGGGATAGTTTTTATAACACCGTAAGGGGGTAAAAGAATTTATCACACCCAGAATTGTGCGGAA
>JAYKJC010000611.1:0-4697 GCA_035285885.1 Leptolyngbyaceae cyanobacterium
AGGCCGTTTTAGCAGAGGAAGTATGGGTTCTACAAACGTGTAGAGAACGCCAAGAGAAAAGCTAATTAAATAGCGCGGATAGCGCTGTACGTTTTCAAAAAAATCCCGCATGGCACCGAATAAATACAAATTGTCACAGTTAGAGATATGATGAGCAGTACACCTGATCGGCAACCCGGCAATCGGAACTGCTCGGGTCTTTCTGTTCTGATTGGTATGCACGTGCGGGCATAATACCTGCATTTGCACAGAGAGCAGAGCTGACTTATCGATCAGACAGGGCGTCTATCTAAAGCCCATCTAATTAAAGACTAGCTGAAATGTGGCTAGAGAATTTCGCTAGAACGTGTGGAATTCAACCCCTCTGTCAATATCCTCAGACAGTTCTCTATTATGACGTGCTTTATCGATAACAACTATCTGTCGAGTTGGCGAATGCCGATATCGGTCGAGTTTATGCATACCGAGTTGAGGGCTACGAACGGAGTTGTGCGAACTGAGTCTGCCGAGCCGCCTTGAGATTGTCCCGGTGATGGGCGATCGGGCGATCGCCAACGGCAAGCAAGGGCATGTTTCTCAAAAGATAGTTCTCCAAAGATAGTTCTCCAAAAAATAGATCTCAAGAAGAACTGGAGTGTTCTCAAGACCAAAACAGTGAGCGCCACCGTTTGTTTGACTGTTTGTTTATAGATGTTTATCGTCATGATCAGGGAGGAAATACTACATCTAGCGTGTGAAAAGATCGTTTTGGATTAAACGACTCTAGTGTCAATTTCGATTCTCTCAAAATGCTCAAGAAACCCGTTCTGTTTTATCGATAAGCAACTGTATCTATCGATTTGTGTTTATTCAGATCGGGCTCTATGAAATTGGCAATCTTCCTCGTAGACTACGTGTTAGAAAGGGATACTTGAGCGTGTAGTCTGCATCCGCATGTCCAAATAGTCTTAAATCTTAAAGACTATCGACTATTTTTAAGTCGGGTATTAAATTGGGATAATTAACGAATAGAATGGCAGGATGATCTTTCTCAATTTCGCACTATTTATTTTCTAGTTACGTAACTTGCGATGTTTTCGAGATTAAGTTGATGTCTAGTTTTATTCGTTATTTCTTCTTTTGAGTTACCCGGCACCTGCTCCATTTACAAGCGCATCTGTCCCTCGTTCGTCATCACACCATCGAGGGGCGATCGCACCCTGCCGCCGCTCATCTCGAAACTCCAGAACATCATCTGCTCAAGCCTCACGCATCTATCCTCGGCCTTTTCTGAAATGGGCAGGAGGAAAAAGTCGTGTCCTTCCCCAATATTTGCCGTATTTCCCCGAATATCAGACGTATTACGAGCCATTCATTGGCGGAGGGGCAATTTTCTTTCATCTGGGTCCTCCGCAAGCCGTGCTGTCTGATATTAACGAAGAGCTTGTCAATGTTTACCAATGCGTTCAACGTCATGTCGAGGATGTGATTGAGCTGTTGACTCTCCATCATGACAATCACTGCAAAGACTATTACTACAGGGTAAGAAGTCACCCTGGAGATGACCCAATTGAACGGGCAGCACGATTGCTCTATTTGAATAAAACGTGTTTTAACGGCCTCTATCGCGAGAATTCCAAAGGCTATTTCAATGTGCCGATGGGGCGGTATAAAAATCCGACTATCTGTGATCCGGGTCTTTTGCGATCGGCATCTTCTGCACTTCAGTCTGTGGCGATCGCCCATGAACCCTTTGAAGCGGTACTGAGTCGAGCGAAAACAACCAGCGACTTTGTGTATTTTGATCCGCCTTATTTTCCGATTAGTGCAACCAGCAACTTTACCGGATACAATCGATATTCATTCACAAAAGACGATCAGGTTCGTTTACGAGATACGTTTGAGGCTCTCGCTAAACGAGGTGTAAAAGTCATGCTCTCCAATTCAGACTGCTCATTTATTCGTGAGCTGTACGACGGATTCAATATTCAGGTCATTTACGCGGCACGGGCTATTAATTCCAACGCTAAAAAACGCGGCAAGATTACAGAGTTGTTGATTACCTCCTACTGATTTGGAGTGAAAATAAAATCCCAGCGAGAGGGGGCGGCTCGTATGTGTCTAGCGTTCACTGTAGACCCCCTCTAACTCCCCCTTGCCAAGGGGGAGAACTAAGCTTCACCCCTTACCAAGGGGGGATTGAGGGGGGTAGAAGCTGCCAACGCTAAACACGTACGACCCCATCTCTCCTTTTTTTCTTAACAAGTCGTGTTAATTGAGGGATGGCTCTGCCCAAGAAACCTCAGCACTCTGCGTTGCTTCACTCTGCGATGCCTCTAGGAGGGTTGCGGCATAGGGAACCACACCTGTCTCTTCGCTGCCTAGACACTGAGCGGCTCGTCGAGACAAATCGAGTGAGCGACGACCAATGTACGGGCCTCGATCGTTAATGCGAACGACCACCGTTCGGCCATTTTTGAGGTTGGTAACGTTCAGGTAGGTGTCGAACGGTAGCGTTGGGTGAGCGGCGGTCAACTCGTTCTGATCGAAGTACTCCCCTGATGCGGTCAATCGACCGTGGAAGTAGGGGCCGTACCACGATGCGACGCCTGCAACTTGCTGACCATTGGCTGTGAGGGACTGAATTTGGGCCTGGGCTTCACCCATCGATAAGGGTTCTGCACCTAAGGTCGTGCGCAAGTTATTCGTCCAGGCGATCGCCACTAAGGCGTGATCATATCCCACAGGCATGATCTCAGGAGACATTTGGATCACCACTGAATCCTGTGTTGCGATCATGTAAGACTCGCCATTCCAGCGAATCTCAAGTTCATGAGGAAGAAAATAGTCAGATCGAATGAAGGCTTTAACGGCTTCAGCGAAATAAAGAGCTTTGTCTTGCTCCGTAAATTCGGCAACGGTCGAACCGTCAATCGTCACCTGAGACACGGTTGGAACGTCGTTAGCGTTCACCTTTAGTTGAGAAATATGCTCTGAGCCCGCGTCAGACATCGCTACAGGTGATGCCGATAACGAACACTGGGTTACATTAGCAAGCGCCTGCGACGATTGCTGTTGACCACTCAACTGGAAGGGTGCCTGCAACACAGATTTCCCGTAGTCGTCAGCGGACGCAGAGGCGACCTCTACAGTGGGGAGAGCAATAAGTGAGCGGTCGAGGTGGGCGATCGCCGAGACGATGTTCTGGCTTTTGGGAATCGAAATCTCAACGGTGTCAATATCAGCAGGGTTACGATGCTCGACGCCATGCTCATTTTGTGGCAATGGGTTAGCTTGCTGAGATATCGCAGAATAAGCAGAATGCTCGTTTGATTCGGATGGGAAGATATCGAAGCGGTCACCCCCTGCGTCATGGGTCGGGCTGTCCACATACGCCTGAGCGATGACGCCTGTTAGAATCGACGCTTGACGAGGAGACTCTAGCATGTCCTCCAGCAGACCTAAAGCAGGATAACGAGGTGTGGGAAATGTAGAAACATACGCCTTAGACGAAGATGAAGGATCTTTGTACGTCTCTTGAGATGCAACAACGAGGTGTGCGGCTGTCTCTGAGGGGTCGGATTCTCCGTTCGCAAGGAACCCCGTTAATGTTTTTTCAATGGGTTGGAACGATTCGGACGAGGCCACAATGGGCATTAGTCCGCCAATACAAGATGTGATGCACAGAACTTTCAAAACAGTCATTTTTAATTTAATCAGGCTGAAAGAGAGGTCGAAACTTGGTTGTAATCAGGTCAAAATTTAGTAGAGATTTGGTCGAAATTAAATGAGGGCTCTAAAAAGGGGCTCTAATTTTGTAAAGAAGTCGTAATTTATTTGGCAATAGTATCTGATTGTACTGATTTTTTTGTGAGAGATATCACTGAGTTCTGGTGTTTAACATCAGGATCTTTAATCTTCTATGGCTTTCCTGAGTGGTTTGCGAAATGACGGATGAGAGGTGGGGCGGGGTCATTAGCTCATTCACATCGGGCGATCGCACTAACGCCAAAGGTTTCTGACATAAGGATTCTGAATACGGGATTCTGACATTAAGATTCTGAACATGGGATTCTGGATTTCGTAAGCGTTGTTGACTGAGGTTGCATGTTTTGTCGCAGTGGACGCATTTGTTAGAGAACCTTGGAATTTGGGATGGACAATTCCAGTATTTTTCCAGCCAAGGAATTGAAATTGAATCTACCCCTAGTCGGGTATCGCTCGAAGGACTTGAGAATCATCAAAGAATCCGCCAGGTTGTACAGATGCTGTCTACCGATCGGCAGACGGTGGTGAGTGAGCGAGTTTTAGACTATCGAACATTGAATCGAAGTGTTCTGGTCTTTCCCTCTGGAGCGTTTTCTCAGGGCTCAATGCAGTACGGGCCGTTTTCAGAATTTGGTGCGGAGTTGGGGTTTATCTCGGGCGATCGCCGCTGTCGGCTGGTTCAACTCTTCGACAAAGAGTCCAATTTCTCGAAGCTCACCCTGATTCCGGAATATCGTCAGGGAACCGATACCGAGGACATCCATCGCCTCAATGCCCGTCCCTTTCGGGTCGAAGACTGGCTCGGTGAGTGGCACGGCACCGCCATGACGCTGTATGCCGATTTATCTCCAGCGACAGAAGGAAGTGTAAAAGCTCATCTCAGTAGGGAGGGCGATCGCCTCATCGAAGACTCCCATCAGCAGGGGCACTCTACCCACCGACAGTGGCGC
>JAYKJC010000612.1:0-3679 GCA_035285885.1 Leptolyngbyaceae cyanobacterium
GATGTCTTCCTTCAAATATTCATAGAGAAACTTGAGGTAAAGTTCATAGGGAGCGATCGTATCGTTGAGCCAGGTTTGTTGTTGCACCGTGGCAACGTAGTCAGCGGAAATATCAACCGCATCCGCCCACAAAGCCTCAAACTGCTCTAGGGCAAACTCCACATCCGCCCGATCCTTTAGCTCCACATTAAATTCGCGATTGGCAACTAACCCTGACCAGGAAAAATTGCTGGAACCCGTGATCACCCGCCCAAAGTCGCGATCGCCCTCACCAAATCGGCTGATATAAACCTTGGCATGAAGATTTGCGCTGGGATAAGCCTTGATTTCTAACTTCCCAGATCGAATAAACTCAATGAATTTTTGCACGCCCAATTCCGTCTCATAGGAGTCCTGCGCTTGTGCTATCTCCGTTGCAACTTGAGCCTTAACTTGCTCTTTCGTCCGTTTGTGAGACTCAAAATCCAGATTCATCTGAGCCTGAGCAACTTCAATTAATTCAAACGCTTTTTGATCCACCGTGAGACCAACTAGAATCCGAATGTGATCCACGGTTTCCAATGCGTCATAAAGTTGATGAAACCCACTCGTTCGGAAATAGCCTACCAAAACATCAAAATACTGAACATCCGACAACGTCCGCTTAAAGCGATCGAGTAGCGTTGCTCCCGGTTCATTGGTAAAAAACGTCAGATCCGTTGTCATTAGTGCTGTTTGTGCTTGACTAGCTCCTAATTTTAACCCTCTATTTCTAAAACAGATATCAACGCAGGAAATCGGAGTGCAACTTAGGCTCTTTCTTCGGATAGCCTGGAGGCTTGGCTGTCTAACGACCAAGATAAGCGGCGGCAGATAACCTTTGCATCTTCACCAAGATCTATCGACCGTCCGCTTCATCGACTTGTTAGCTGGCTGGCATCTGACATTGATATTTCTAAGATTCGTCTTCCGATCCATTCGCTAATTGCAGGGACGACAGCGTTGCCAAGGAGTCTCCCTCGACGACCGTCCATCCGGGAGGAAACCCCATAAGCCTCTCCCACTCTGTCCACGTCAAGTTTCTCGCCACAGAGTATTGGTCGGTCTGAATGGCCTCCTTGATGTCCTCCAGTTTGGGCACGTAACGTGGGGCAGATGCTCTTTGCCATGGTATATCCGAAGCCACCGCGACGTTGTACCACAAGCGGATTGTCTCTGAGAGTGCTTTGACGAAAATCGGATCGAGCTTTCGTTTTGCTCGATTCTCGCGGCGAAGTATCCCCAGACAATTCGCGGCTGTCAGTAAAGAAGTGATAGGCACGTTGCGATCTAAAACTTGCGACAAAGAACACTCGGTCTCGGTCGTGGGGTAAGCCCGAATGGGCAGCGTTACACGATACCCATCCCCCCAAATACCCATTCTCTTCGAGCGTGTCGATAACTGTTTCAAGAGCGGTTCCTTGCTCTGCGGAGAGCAGCCCCGGCACATTTTCCATGACCAACCACGCTGGATGAACTTCTCTAACCAAGTCCATAAACGCGAAGAATAGGCCACTTCGCTTTCCAGCAAGTCCTGGGCGATCTGTGTTGGCAGTACTGAGGTCTTGGCAAGGCCATCCGGCACACCACAAGTCAGAGGTAGGGATAGTTGCTGGGTTGAGGGTTGTGATGTCTTCATGTAAGGGGATATGTGGCCAGTGGCGCTTAAGGATCTGTTGGCAAAAAGGGTCTATTTCACATTGAAATACGACATTCATCCCTGCTCTTTCAAAGCCAAGATCAAAGCCGCCAATGCCAGCGAAGAAGGAGGAGACACGCATATCAAAACTAGATACAGGGTCTGATAATGGGGCTAATCATAAATGATTTAGTCACCAAAAGCTACTGTAGACGAAAATCGTCTACAAATCAATCCTCTCTTAAATAACATCTCACTATGAGGTTGAGGTGTTAGTCATGGGAGACAAGCAAAATATCAGTGGAGCAAGAATTCGGCAGATCAGACTGAAAAATAATTTAGACCAGGTTGAATTAGCCGCTGCTCTCAATGTTGATTATGGAATTAAGCTAGAACAGTCTGATATCTCAGAGATTGAGCGTCAAGTCAGATCTCTGAAAGATTACGAACTGGATGCCATCTCCAAGGTGCTGGATATCGATCCCATCTGGCTACTACGGGGGGATAACTAATGGCACCTGAACGGAAAAGCCGTGGGCGACAAAAGTTTTTATCTCTTGCACCTGTAAGTGAGCAGGAAGTGCCAGGAAATATCAACCGAGAAGTCTGGCTTGAGGAAGTTTGTCAAAATTTTGTCTGTCCCAGTGATGCCAATAAGTCTTACTATCGAGTGCTTTTGGAAGAACTGTGGCCTGCGGGTCATGGTATTCCAGGCCCGCGTGTAAAAGAGGACGAACTGAGAGAAGCGATTAACCGCTTTAGAAGAAGTCAGCATTTAGGCACCCAACCCTATAAGCCTTACGTAGACGTTTTTCGGCGCTTGCGAGAATTACAAGGCGAGGAAGGCATTACCGGAATTGGCAGAGAAGGTAAAACTTACCAACTTGTGAGCCTATCCTTGAGTGAAAAGAGAGTGCCACGAATTAAGCTTTCTGATCTGGACTGGCTAAGAATCCTAGACACTTATCAACACAGATGTCCGGTATGTAACAGATCTGAGCCAGAAGTTCGTTTTCAGCAAGACCACAAGATCCCGCGTACTAGAGGCGGCGGTAACGAGCTAAGCAATTGGCAACCCCTTTGTGATGAGTGCAATAATTTCAAAAGTACATCGTGTCGCGGATGTCAATTAGAGTGCGAGATATGTAGTTGGGCTTTTCCTGAGCGGTTTGCTCCACTCCGCCTATCTTCAGATAACATTTCCAGACTTAGGCAAGTTGCAGCCAGCACTAACTCAGATCCTCATGATCTGCTGAACCAGATAGTAACCTGCTTTTTCCTCAATCAAGATAGTGAAATAGGCGAATAACATTGAATCGGCACAGTAGAGGATATAACAGAACTGCCATAACCCAGAAACGAAGCCAGCTAACTACTTATTATAGGGAATTTTTTCTGTCTAATCAGCCATATGGGTGATTAGGTAGAAATATTTCAGTATAATCACCCTATATTGGGGGATTAGGTAGAAAATCGTCCGACTAATCTCCCTATATGGAGGATTAGGCAGAAAAATTCAGTATAATCCGCTCTTCAATTGGCGACATGGGCTGTGTAATATTTGTTTATCAGTGTTAATACAAAAACACTCCATGCAGCCATCTCACCCTCGTCCTAGGAAATTGCTGGACCTAGTGCGTGATGTCATTCGCCTCACGCACTACTCCTATCGCACTGAACACACCTATGTGCAGTGGTTTTATCGCTACATCATGGGTGAGTCAAGTCATGAACGCTGAAGAGAACCCTTGACTCCCATCGATCTTCGATTTATGCTGATTCATTAAGGCTATGGTGCGCGTTTCATGATGCGTCAGTGTAGCTGGTATCAGAACTCGATCGCTTTAGCACTATCGGCAGGTGTTGACGCACCGTACCGATAGCTAACCCCCAAACTGTTCACGGCAGTCTGGAGGCTAGGCATGATTATGCCTTAGTCACCCCGACTTTCGCTACTGTTGTGGGGTGGCTGAGGTGTATTGGGTTCTGGTTTCCTTGTTCATTTACGTTATGGAGACCAGA
>JAYKJC010000613.1:0-3290 GCA_035285885.1 Leptolyngbyaceae cyanobacterium
TCCAACCATTCATTGCGGGTGAGGGCATTATTTTCTGACAGAACTGCGTCCCCTGTATAGCCCAATCACATACCCAATAATTCCTGCCCCGATCGCCGCCTGGGAGACAAACAGAAGACTCTCAATCTCACCACTGGGCGGTTCATAAATGCCCCCAAACCAGGGTTCGTAATCGGGCTGAATTTCGGTAATGGCTTCTTCGGCTTCCCCATCAGCACCGCCGTATTCTCCCTGCACAAAAATCAGCGGCAAAATCGCCAGGGCAATCACGGTCAACACGATCAACCAGTTGCCTTGATTGGCGGATGGAGAAGAATTTGGGGTAGGAGGCTTCGATGATTCGTTCATGGCACAACCTTATAAATGAGTATTCGCGAGAGATGATTTCAGGGCACCTATAGGCCGCGAACAAGGGGCTTAAGCCCCTTGACTTGACGAAGATCAAGCTTCAGAACGCAACAGTTTAAGGGTGCGGAGTTCATCGGTAGCATAGGACTGCAGCCAGTTCCATACCAGCACCGTGAGCAAGCCTTCACTGATGGCTAGAGGAATTTGAGTGAGGGCAAAAATTCCAGCAAACTTTAGGAAGGTTGCGACAAACCCCCCACTGGCAGCAGGAAAGGCGAGGGCGAGTTGGATGGACGTGGCGAGATACGTCACCAGGCCACCCAGGGCAGCCGCAAGGAAAATACCCACTTTTTGCTGACCACTATTGGCGAAGAGACGATACACGGCATAGGCGACCCACGGCCCTGCGATCGCCATGGAAAACACATTGGCTCCCAGCGTCGTCAGTCCCCCGTGAGCCAGCAACACCGCCTGAAACACCAGCACCAGACTCCCAAGGACGGTCATAACGGAGGGGCCGAAGAGGACAGCGCCCAGTCCTGTGCCTGTGGGGTGGGAGCAACTGCCCGTTACCGAGGGTATTTTGAGGGCAGAGAGAACAAAGCTGAAGGCTCCCGCGAGGGCGAGGAGTAGCTTGAGTTCGGGGTTCTCGCGGGTGATTTTAGTGAGCGATCGCACCCCCCAGATAAAGAAGGGCAGCGACACCACCCACCAAAACACCGCCCAGCCCACAGGCAGAAACCCTTCCATGATGTGCATCGCCTGGGCAGAACGGGCAGCGCCGATGACGAGATAGGCGCTCAAGCCGACCATCGCCACTAATTGCAGCACTCGATTCCGGTGTTTCATACAGGTCTCCTGAAAAAAACAGTTTGAAAAGAAAGGGACTCAAACAGAGGAAGGGCTTCCCATTAACCCGCAACCGAGGATTCCACCGGGAGCGGGGGCAGCACGAAAGCGGTCGCCCGCTGAACAGCAACGGGACGCTCTCGGTAGGGAACTTTACCGTCGGCGCAGGCGGTGTACTGCTCACAGAACTTAGACACAGCATCCGCTCCATCGGTGGGAGAGACCTGACTGAGGATGAAGGTCAGCTTGCCGGGGGCTGCAAGGCTAACGTTGCAGGGTTGGCTACACCCCGCCATGCAGCGCAATGGTTCTAACCGGACAGTCTCTTGCAGCCCTCTCTCGGTAAGAGCCTGATGCAATTGGTTGATCAGATGTTGGCCTCCCGAAATGCCGTTCCGGCTGGCTTCATCCTTGGAAAATCGACACAGGGCACAGACGAATAAGGTGGTTTGGGTCATGGGCTGAGGTGGGTTTAGGATGTCAGGTCAATATGAAATAGTTGGGTTTTAACAGTTGGTTTCAGAAAAATAGAAACTCTATCTGAGCGGGAACTCAAATTATGACTGAGCATCGTCATGCCTCCCGCTCAATCCAGTCCCCAAATCAAATTCATCCCAACGGTTGCACACCTGGCGGTAGCAATCGGGAGGGGCGATCGCCAGATTCCGCAACCAATCAATTTCAATCTGCTCATCTTTGCTGATGGAGATCAGGATTTCTTGAATGGGGGAGTATGTTTGCAGCGTATCCATCAAGCGATGGATAAAATTGGCTGGCAGGCGACACGGCTGGAGATAGATGGGGACAGCGATAGCGGGAATGTACTGGAGGCTGTATCGCACGACATCACCGCTCCAGTCAATGGTGGTCGCATCCCCGACCTCCATGTCACAGGCGACGATACCGCGCCCCTCGCTCAGATAGCCCTGCCATGCCGCATAGCCCAGAGGCAGAAAATTTTCTCGAATGAAGGCAGTCTGCCAGGAGCTTGAACAGCCCTGCCAGTCACGAATGGGTAATTTCATAAGCGTAATTTTATTCCTGCGTCCGATGGAGTACCGTACACTGTTGCCAAAGCAGCGCCCCATGTCCCAGGGCGATCGCCCCCGTCCACATCGCCTGTTTCACAAAGAGTTTGGCGATAATATCCAAACCCATGAAATGTCCATCGGCGATTACCGGATACGCCAACATGATCAGCCCCTGATAGAGCACAAAGCCACCGATGAGGGCGATCGCCACCCACACCCCATGCCCTGCCCAGGACGATTGGCTGAATCCCGGTCGAATGCTGGAAAAGGTCACCACCAGCAACGTACCGATGCCCATCAGGGCACCCCAGGTGAAGGCAGTGGTGTTGAGGGGATAGCCGCGCAGACCAAAGCCAATGATCTGATTCACAAACCAGATGAGGAGGGCAATGGCGATCGCCCGACGACGGTTCAGCACCACTCCACTCATGGCGGCAAAAGCGACCAGGGGGGTGTGGGCGTAAACGGCATTGCTGGCAGTCCCCAGGGCAAGTAGGGCAAAGGGCAACCAGGGACTATGGGCGAGCGATCGCCACCCACGGGAAAAATCAACGGATTTAGACACTGCGGTCGAGGAGGGTATCATCTTGATATTTCCTCCACATCAAGCAGTCAACTGCCGATGGAAGCGCAATGGCAGAAATATAAGAGGCGAAATGAATGGCGGTATAAATAAGGCCGCACGAAAGCCGCAACTTGAAAAATATTGAATCGTCATCCGTACCTCGCAGATGGTGTAGAGCTTGAATTGTCATCGGCGGGCATTCTGACTTAAGAAGTTTTAAGTTCTCAATTATTAGTCTTAAGTTAAAGTCACCATTCGTCTCAACTTAAAACTCAAAATTTGAAACTCAAAACTCCGATTACAGCTGCGGGACAGCGGCAGATTCGCACTGCACTTTCCCCGTTTCCTCTAGAGGCTGCTCCCCCCTAGAACCGATTAGACACGGATCGTATCACTAAATCTATCGTTCTAGGCAGACGCCTTAATCTCTTGTTAGGACAATCGCATGTTTATCGAACTAGAACTTAAACAGGGTTCATTGTCCCAATCAGGAGTGC
>JAYKJC010000614.1:0-6078 GCA_035285885.1 Leptolyngbyaceae cyanobacterium
GGCCTCATCAGACTCGGAACTGTTGACCTCGTCTCCGTCTACTTGCAGCACGAAAGGTTCTTCAATGAGATCGGCCAAATCAACAGAGGTCAACAGGTTCGACCATTTTGTCTTGATCTGAGGATCGGTTGGATCGTCGATCCGTTCTTGGGCTAACAGATCGAGAGCATTGAACCAGATGCCTGCTTCGGCATAGATGGCGGCGTGGGTCTCTTCGGGAGCTGTGCTGAGTTGGCTTTCCAATGCGGAACCGGATTCAATTGTCGTCCGCTGTATCCAGCCGTCGGTATACAAATCACCTGATCGATCATCGAAGTCACAGATGAGGGAGAAGTACCAGTGATAGTTTTCGCCAACGGTTAGAGCTGGGAATCCTGAGTTTTCTGGTAGTGACAGACTAATGATGCCGGGTCGATCCGCAATTTGGAAGGTGGTGAGAAAGACTTCGTCATTGTTTTCGTCGAGCAACACAAATTCTGCGGCTTGTGCACCGATTTGCGGAACATACCAATAGAAAGTGGGGTATTCATCCAGGGTGTACCCAAAGTTATTGACAGGCATCAAGGCAGACAGAGTTTTGTCTACGGCGGCACATTCGCCACGGGTTCCGCCTCCTTCTCGACGCCCCGGCAGGCCAACATTGGGGGGAACGTAGTTCTGTGCGATCGCCTCAAATGGAACAGCGGTAATCGCAATGCCTGTCGAAAAAGCGATCGCCAGGGCGCGGGTAAATGTTCGGTGAGTTAAGAATTCATTCATTGGTGAGTGCTTCCGCATAACTTGGGTGAATTGAGTGGTGATTTCAAGCGAGTTAGAAAGGGGGCATTGAGCATACACGGCTAATTTTGTCGAATACGGTGACGGTCTAAAACGGCTGGACGATAGGTATGGATCGCACCTATTAAGCGCACCTATCAGTGAGATTAGATGTCACCCCAAATCTTTCATCTTCGAAAAGTTGCTGAGAAAAGATTTCTAAATGGAGCATGTTGTTCAATTTTATTCATTGTCAGAAGACTTTAAATCGATATGCATAAGCTTTGTCATAAAGCGGCGTGGTCGGAGGGATGGGCGTTTCATTGCTAGCTGAGTATTACCGCTCAGTTTTATCTCTAGTTTTATCTCTCGATTGTGGGGGACTTGATGCTGGAAACGCGAATCGGGCAGACGCCTTATCAACTGTCACTTAGCATTTGTCACTCAGCACTTTATAGATTCAAAGGTGTCGGAGGAATTTCCGCAGAGTTCGCACAATCGTCCGAGGACACGGACATATCAGCGTTCGCGGTTTGATCCGTAATATAGTCAACGACTCGATACACATCCGCAAGGTGTTCCTTCCCTTTCAGCTCAACACTGCCCCACGGTTCAACGATAAATCGTTCGTTGAGCAATTCCAACGTTTCGCGAGCAATGAGAATACGGCAAATGCCCGGTTGGCGGTTCTTCAGGCAAGACTCCAGTCGTGCAGCAGTGTTGACACTATCGCCAATGACTCCGTATTCGAGTCTTTCTCGTCCTCCGAGACTGCCGACGACCACAGGGCCAGTAAAAATGCCGACCCTCATTTTGGCGGTGGCTTGGTCATTTTTTGCCCAGGTTTGGTTGAGTTGCTCCAGGCGATCGCCCATAGCCAGGGCACATCGAACGGCACGTTGTGCATCCTGAGCAATCTCTTCGGAAGTTGTGCGGGGGACGGGCACCCCAAACACCGCTAACAGTCCATCTCCTGTGAATTTGTTCACGATGCCCCGGTACTCTTTCACCAGGTCAACCATGACGTTCAAATATTCATTAATCCAATCCATCAGGTCTTCTGGGGGTACGTGTTCGGCCAGGGTGCTGAACCCTTTGATGTCGGAAAACATCATCGTTGCGGTAAGCCGTTGCCCAGGCAATTTGCCTGATTTAAGTAGGCGATCGCGCGATTCCCACAGTGCATCAGCAATCTCAGGCGAGGTGCTTTGTCCCAACAGCGTCATGACCATCTGCTGCTGTTGATGGGCTTGCTGGGCCTGGTAGGTGATGACCGTGCTTGCGGTGAGGCCAACAGCGAGGGCAGGCGCAATGATGGGAATCCACCCATGATTTAGAAACGTCAGGTAGCCAATGCCGCTGACGCTGCCAATGAGAATGATGGTGCTGATACCGAGGGTGAGCGGACGGCGAAGAATCCAGGCAATGACGCCGCTGGCTCCTGACCATCCGAGAATCCACAAGGGCTCGACCCACTCGGGCCAAAACCAGAATAGGGGGCGATCGCCCGTTGCCACGTCCAAGATTTGACTGACGATGTGGGCATGAATTTCGACTCCCGGCATCTTCACGTCTTGCTGGCGGGCACTGCTGTAGGGGGTTACAAATAAGTCTTTGCGACTCTCTGCGGTGGTGCCAATGAGAACAATTCGATCTCTGACTAAGGCTGGGTCAAACTGGTTGTTCAACACCTCGGAGAGGGAAACTTGAGGGGCGATCGCCTCTCCTCCCCGGTAGTCCATCAGAATTTGATAGCCCCCGCTATCCAATCGGTTGTAGCCTCCAGAGCCGACCATGAGCGGAATCAGCGCTGTTTCTCCCAACTGCATGAAATCCGGGTTGATATCGCTGGGGGTTGGTTTAATGCCGTCTTGCGCCAGATACATCAGCGCCGATTGGAGCGAAAACGAAAAGTAGGTTCCCTCTGGGTTGCTGCCAATGAGTAACCCCCGACGAATCACATCATCGGGGTCAAGCAGCACATCATTAAAGCCAACCTGCTCCCAACTGACATCAGGAGGGGGCGGAATCGCATCGTCTGCCGAGTCACCCAGCTTGGTAATGACAACCACATTCTCGGCCTGCATCTGGGCAAGCAGCGCTTCCCAGCCCGGTGGTTGGGGGGCATTGCGGTGGAGATCGAGGCCGATGACACGGGGTTGGTGCTGTTGCAACCTCTCCAAAACTTCTGCAATGACGGCATCGGGAGGCGTGACCTGTAATTCTTCAATGTCGCGCTCAGTGATACCCACAATGAGGAGTCGATCGTCGAGAGGTGCATTCCCTCGCAGTTGCACCATGCGATCAAAGGCAATCAGCTCAAAGGGTTCGATTTTTCCAAATTCCTTCAGCAGCATCGTCAGCCCGGTTGAGGTAAGGCTAATGACGGCGATCGCCAGTAGGGCTTCGTGCCAAGCTTTCAGACGTACGCCCCTGATAGATGTTACAAAAGTCTGATAAAGCAGGTTAAATTTCACAGGTGATGAGTCAGGCCACAACTGTTCACGGTTAGGGATGAAAAGGTTGCAGAATCCAGATGCACAACTGTGTTCAAGACCCTGCCTCATGTTTAGATGGCAGGACATTCAATCGACTTGGGTTTGATTAAATTCCTGGTGTAGCGTTCTGCGCATTGGTTAAGTGCGGTTGGATGAGCCACAGAGCGACCCAAACATCCGTTGTGTACTTAACGCAGCTTACAAACCGCCCTATTCAGAATTTACAAACGCAAAAAAATCGGTCTGGACAATTCAGAAAATTCTCAACACAGACGATTCTGCGGTTACAGCTCTACGGGTTAAGGCTTGAGCATATTTCCCCGCCCAGCGGGAGAAACAGGCTATCAAATGCCTTACGCAAAAGCGTAACGCTATATATGACGCCCACCATCTTGGGGGGAATGCAATTGGGCACGACTGATGGTTCTACTCAAGAATACCCAGAATCGAATGTGACCTGGCAACGTTCTCGAAGAAACGAGGCTCTTAGGCATGCTTGGCGCGCCTAAGAGCCTTTTTCTCTTTGTTAGTGATGCAGCCCGTGTTAGTGATGCGGCTCGTGCTAATGATACGGTCCGTGTTAGTGATGCAGCCCGTTGAGTTTACTGGGCATATTGCTGAACGGCTGAGACCAGATAATCTGTCCAGTGGGTCACCAACGCATCCGTTGCCGCCTCCACCATGACGCGGATCACGGGTTCCGTTCCCGATGCGCGAATCAAGACTCGCCCCTGGTCGCCCATTGCGGCTTCTGCTTGGGCGATCGCCCCCTGCAACTCGTCTGATTCTGCCCAGTTAAGACGACGATCCGCATCTTCGACACGAACATTCTTCAGAATTTGCGGATAGGTTTGGAAACTATCGTCAATCAGGTCAGCTAGCGAACAGCCCGACTCTTGAACCAAACTCGCCATGTGGAGAGCAGTGAGAGTTCCGTCACCGGAGACGCTGTAGTGAGGGCAGAGAATATGACCGGATTGTTCGCCGCCTAAGGCTGCATTTCGACTCACCATTTCCGCATGGACATACTGATCGCCTACTGCCGTGCGAACCAGAATTCCGCCCTGGCGGTTCCATGCTCGCTCAAATCCAAGGTTAGACATGACCGTTGCGACGATGGTGTCATCGGGCAACTGTCCCGCTTGCTTGAGGGCACTTCCCCAGAGATAGAGAATGTAGTCGCCATCGACAACCCGACCTTTTCCATCCACTGCCATGACCCGATCGGCGTCTCCGTCAAAGGCAAAGCCCATGTCTGCGTTGTGATTGTGGACTGCCGCTTTCAAGGATTCCAGATGCGTTGACCCACAGTTGACGTTGATGCGATCGCCATCTGGTTGGTCATGAAGGCAAATCACGTCAGCACCAAGTTCAACAAAGGCCATCGGTGCCAAATTCACCGCCGCCCCCCAGGCCAAGTCTAAGACCACCTTAAGTCCCTGAAGATCTATCTTAGAAATTAAGGGACGATGGAGGGCATGAAGATACTCCGTCAGCCGCTCAGAACAGAGGGTGTATCGGTCCCACTGAGGTGACGGAGCCACTGAATGAAAGGAGTGGGCGGAATGACTTCTGAGAGATTGTTCAATTTCCGCTTGAACCGTCTTCGAGAGCTTATGCCCCTGCGCCCCAAAAAACTTGATTCCGTTATCTTCTGGAGGATTGTGGCTGGCTGAAATCATCACGCCGCCCATGGCCTCTGATGTGGCGGTGAGGTGGGCAACGGCAGGAGTGGGACAGAGTCCTAAATGCCAAACGTCTAATCCTGCAGCGGTTAGCCCAGCGGCAAGGGCGATCGCCAGGTAGTCGCTCGACGTTCGAGAATCTTGCCCAACAACAATGGGGTGCGCCGCTCCAGTCGATTCTCGTAACACCTGCCCCGCAGAGTATCCGACTTGAGCCGCCAAGGCAGGCGTCAAAATATCACTCGCTCGCCCGCGAATGCCATCCGTTCCAAACAACTTGCCAGACGGAAGATCTAGCCGATCCCAGAGCATCGAAGAATGGCGAATACTTGCAGCCTTCAAGATGTGCTCAGGAGAAACCGCAGCAAACGAAGGGGCCTGATGCCCCGGAACGGACGATAAAACCATATTGAAACACTCTGTTCACACTCACACACAGAGGAGCATATCACTTTCATGAAGAATTACAACGTTTCCTGACGTTCTCTCTTCCCAATGACCGACTGCTGCTGTGTTGCCATGATTCTATGAGGCATTTTGAAAAACCGCCCTCAAATTCACAAAGCAACATCAGACAACGTTGCTCACTCGGTACCAATGCATTACGGGCATGTGTGATTGATAACCGGACAAATTCAATGCTGGTTAACGACCCTGTTTACTCGCCGCAGATATTTTCATCTTCGTTGATCAGGCTAAGTTGATTAGGCCAAGTTGATTGGGCCAAACTTTATAGCGCTACAAATAGCTTTGAGTTCCACTTCCACGGGAAATTCGCTCCTTATCCAGGGCGTTGCTGAGTTTTGAAATGAATCAAAAAAATGCGGTCTATGAGTGACCGACTTTAGGGGCGTACAGCCATCACTGGTGTGAACTTAAGCCTGAAATTCCTATCATGCAAAGCGAGCGGCGATTGCCCTCACCCCCACCCCTTCTCCCAATGTTGGGAGAAGGGGTGGGGGTGAGGGCTGAACGAAAGGCTGGGCAAGGAATAGCTTCTTAAGTTGACACCAATGACAGCCATACGCCCCCACGAAAATTAGTCCGTAAGTCAGCACCGTCTATTCAAGCTGTGCAGAGTGCTTCTTCAGCTTTCCAGCCCAGGGAGTGAGCGCGATCGCGCGCAATCTTGGGCACAG
>JAYKJC010000615.1:0-3017 GCA_035285885.1 Leptolyngbyaceae cyanobacterium
GGCTGTGACCGATTTTCCTGAACCGGATTCACCGACAATGCCCAGTGTTTCTCCTCGTTTAATTTCAAAGGAAATATTTTTGACTGCAGTAACCGCATGAGTTTCATTCTGAAATTGAATGTGGAGATTGCGAACGTTGAGAATGGTGTCACGCATGAGTACTGAAGGAAGATAATTGAGCTAAGTCAATGGGGATAGGGATAAACCAGTCGAGAGCGTTGGGCGGGCTTTCCCTTTTATTCTAAGGATTACCGTCAACAAGAATCTGAAAGCACTGGCATTTGTTGGCATTTGAAAGATTCTATCAGTTCTCCCAAAAAGGGAAAGTGTTTCTCGCGTTATATGTACGGCTGTGGACATACAGATGTACATATACGGCTGGGGGCTAAAGCTGGGAATAAACAGCAATTCTGATTATGGAAGTTTAGGGGGCAAAACGGTCGCCGCAGGCGACCGTTTTGCCCCTGAATCGATACACGTGAGCGCCGATAGGGCGCGAAGTCTTCCAAAATGAGGATTGCTGGGGGAGAAAGGCATTTTTGTGATGACATCCTGATAGTGACATACACTAATGAATCAAGATAAATACGACACATGAATTTTTAATGAGTAGAAAATATATAGCAATCCCAAATAACGTGTGAGAGGTGGGGCGGACACTCCCCATCTCTCACACGTTATTTCACAAACCACTTAGGATAGCTATCCGTTTTAATCTTCTCTAATTCTCAGTGTAGGAGCCCTCAGTATAGGAGCCTTCAGTGTAGGAGCCGATCGCAGAGTCAGGCAGAGCTCTTGTCTAATTTCTTGAAACAATTCTTGCCATCACAACAGCTTGGTTTGCGAGTTTTCCCCTACACAAACCCCTATTAAGCGACTCTTCAATGGAGGGTATTAGCACAGAATGGTGATGCGGTGAATGCTATGCATCGTATACCGTCTATATATGCCTATGTGTCGTGTTCATTTTGTGATCTCTAGTCTTTGTGATCTCGAATAACTGTTGCTGTCTGCGATCGCCCTATGACCTCTGTAATTAACCCCAAAGCAGATTCAAATCAATCTCTGTCATCCGATGGGTCTGTATCCCCCTCAGACGAACCCTCCTTACTGGATCAAGCGTGGAACCTGCTGGATAAATCTGTCGTGTATTACAACGGAGAACCCGTTGGAACGGTGGGTGCGAGTGATCCAAGTGTCGAAGCGTTGAACTACGATCAGTGCTTTGTACGCGATTTTGTCTCATCCGCCCTGGTCTATCTGGTGACTGGGCAAACCGATATTGTCAAGAACTTTTTGCTTGCGACTCTCTCTCTTCAAAGTAGTGACAAGCAAATGAATTACTTTAGCGCGGGGCAAGGGCTGATGCCCGCCAGCTTTAAGGTTGAATCCTGGAATGAGCAGCAATATTTGCTGGCCGATTTTGGAGAACACGCTATCGGACGCGTGACGCCTGTGGATTCTGGACTGTGGTGGATCATTCTGCTGCGGGCCTATGTCAAAGCGACGGGGGACTATGAACTGGCTCATCGGGACGATGTGCAGCAATGCATCATTCTGATTCTGAAGCTCTGTCTTGCCGATCGGTTCGATATGTATCCGACGCTGTTGGTGCCTGATGGCTCGTTTATGATCGATCGGCGTATGGGCGTGGCGGGACATCCGTTGGAAATCCAGTCGCTGTTCTATGCGATGTTGCGGGCGGCTCGTGAATTGATTAAACCGGGAAGTTCAAAACGCGACATCTACATTCAGGTGATTAACCAACGACTGATCACGCTTAATTTCCACATTCGTGAATACTATTGGCTCGATTGGCAGCGGATCAACAATATCTATCGGTTTCGGGGTGAAGAATTTGGCGTCGATGCGACGAATAAATTCAATATTCAACCGGAATCGATTCCGACGTGGCTCACGGACTGGATGCCAGACGAAGGCGGGTACTTGGCGGGGAACCTGGGGCCTTCGCAGATTGATTACCGATTCTACACGCTGGGGAATTTGATGGCGGTGCTGAGCTCGCTAGCGAGTGAAGCCGAGTCGCAGTCCATCATGGATTTGATTGAGCAGCGATGGCAAGACCTGATTGGGTACATGCCGATGAAAATCTGCTATCCGGCGATGGAGGGTGAAGAGTGGCGAATTCTGACGGGATGTGACCCGAAGAATGTGGCCTGGTCGTATCACAATGCGGGGAATTGGCCCATGCTACTGTGGCCTCTGGTTGCGGTGACATTGAAAACGGGAAGGCCGGAGTTGGCGAAGCGGGCGATCGCCCTTGCAGAAAAGCGATTGAGTAAAGATGAGTGGCCTGAGTATTACGACGGCAGGAATGGGCGCTTGGTTGGGAAGGCGTCTAGAAAATATCAGACCTGGACGATCGCAGGGCTGATTCTTGCGAAGAAACTCGTGGAGGAACCTCACAAAATCAGCATTTTCAGTTTTGAGGATGATCCTGAACTGCTGAATTGGCAAACCTACTAGGAAGAGGGAAGAGGGAAGAAGGAAGAGGGAAGAAGGAAGAGGGAAAAGGGAATGGGGAATGGGGAAGTGAGGGGATATTGTTAAGGCACTAAACTGTAGGTGTGATGATTGCGTGATGAATGTGCGATCGCCCACCCTTTACCGTGAGACTTGAAGATGTCGTCGTCGTTTCCTGGAATGAACCCTTATCTGGAGCATCCTGACCGATGGTCAACGGTTCATAATCGCTTGATTGTTGCGTTGGCTGATGCACTCACTCCTCAACTTCTGCCCAAGTATCAGGTTGATATTGAGAAACGGGTCTATGAATTGATTGTGGCCATTCCAGAGGAAGTGAAAGAGGCTTATTTGGAAGTGAAGGAAGTTGCGACTCAAGCGGTCATCACTGCGATCGAAATTTTGCCTCCTAGCAACAAACGAGGCGATGGGCGACAGAAGTATGAGCAGAAACGGCAGCAGGTGTTGAGCAGCCGCACGCATCTGGTTGAGATTGACTTATTAAGAGATGGGTTGCCACTGCCTGCGATTGG
>JAYKJC010000616.1:0-5868 GCA_035285885.1 Leptolyngbyaceae cyanobacterium
TCTTGGCGATTTCGCGACTATGCTGGGCTAGGGCAGCTTGATCTTCGGGAGACATGAGCATTTGAGGTAGACGCTACCCTTTCATGTCAGCACAGATGCTGTATTTTCGCAAAAATGAGATGCTCCCTATCGCGACTGCCACATAACGGATATATTTCAGATTATCTTGTCAAAAATAGGTAGAAACAATGATCCGGTTTTACCCCTTTTTGCTGAAATTGTCTAAGCGTAATTGGGTCGTAGCTCTGCCAGTCAAGTCCTTGACGACGCAGCAAACTCTTAACCAAAGGGTTCTTAAAGCTTGTCAGGGTCAATGCCTAATCCCTGTAGCCGAGCCGCCAATCGGTCAGCGCGTTGTCGCTCGTCTGCAGCGCGTTGCCGTTCGTCCTCAGCCTGTTGTCGAGCATGGTTTCTCTGTTGAGCGAGTTCGACAGGGGTCAAAAATGGCTCACCATCAGGCGTATAGATGGTCAATGTAGTGTGGTTGAGTTCAAAGCGAATCCTCAGTCGCGGACTAATCCACCCTTACATCTCAGGAATTTCTGTAAAGACGGTGCCGATGCGTTGCGAACCAACCAAGTAGACCCATTGAATCTCCATGACCCCTGAACGACGAGTTCTGGTTCATTCGAGAGAAGACCCAGAACTCTGTACCCATCCTCTAGACAAACGTAAAGGCTGAGCTGTTCACCGATAGCGTACTCGACACATCTTCCAGGATGGCAATCAGTTCTTCTGAGCCATTGACAGTAGGCCGATAGCGCAACTGATAATCCGACGATCCTCCACCGATGGGAAACTCCTCCAGACGATAGTTCTGCACAGAACCATGAAGCTGAATCACATCTTCAGAAGGATCAAAATCGGTGATGGTGGCGAAGTCAGCAAATCCCAGTTGGGCGGGGTGACCGTCTAGATAGTAAGCAGACTGAACATCTCCAAGAATAAAGCGATCGCCCCCTGCACCTCCCGTCAAAACATCATGTTCAGCGATACCCCGACGTTGAGCATTGGTTCCATTCAGAACATCACTGCCACTGCCTCCAAGAAGGGTGTCATCCCCCCCACCACCGATCAGTGTGTCTGCTCCGGTGCTACCGTTGAGGCGATCGCCTCCTACGCCGCCAATCATCACATCATCCCCGCCCCCGCCAAAGACTGTATCTTCTCCAGCATGGGTTCGGATAAGATCGTTGCCACCATTGCCAAACACCAGATCATCACCGAGTCCTCCATTCAGAACATCATCCCCATCGCTGCCCAAGTTTCTTAAGGAAAAGGCATTGTCCTGAATGATGTCTGTATCGGTGTTGCGACGAATAATATCAGATAAAGTAGTTTGGCGAATCACCTCAGCTTCTTGGGGGAGTAAGCTATTTTCGAAGTAGAAGCGATCGCCATCGCGCAGTCGAGTAAATTGCTCTCTCAAGATGACACCAATGGTCTCACCCACGCTGCTATCGGGCTGTAAGTCTTCCGCCAGAAAGCCGACAAAGGCATCAATATTATCCACCGAACCATAGAGATTCTGAAGGGTTTGTTGAATTTGCGGGTCGGAGCTGATTTGCGAAAAACTGGTGACTCGTGACAGTCCATAGGTTTCTCGAACCGTATTGTAGTCGGCTAAACCGTTGAGCCGTCCCCGTTCAATGTTAATCGCAGCCAGGTCACGGGCAGGTGAGTTTGGCCCTTCTCCAAATAAGAGACTCCGTACATCTTCAATCACCAAGTTATCGACTCGTTGGCTCTGGGTTGAGGCTACACCACGAATAAACCCACCAATGTCTTGTTCTTGCACCAGATCAACTCCAGGGAAGAAAATATCACTGAGTCGAAGATCCGCGCCAGAGGGACGTCCATCCGGGGCAAGCTGTGGAATGATAGATGTTAGCTGAGTGTGACCCAATCGGAAAGCAGCATTAGCAAATACCCGCTCAATCGAGGGGTTTACCTGTGAATCATATCCTTCATAGTCGGGTAACTCTTCACCTAATAGCGTAGGCAAATATTCATTAAAGGTAATGTTTTGTATCTGAGCGATGTTGATTTGTCGTGCTCGCTGGAAGATTTGTTCATCGTTCCAGCGAGGATGAGTCTCTGCCAACTCTGCCGCCAAACGGTTGTGCTCTCGAACGAATAAGGTATGCATGGAAGTTAGAACGGCATTCTCATTGGCTCGACCATCACCTGCTAAAAATTGAGGTCGTCCATTCTCTAGCTCAATGGGCAACAGGTTGCCTTCACTGATTCGCAGTTGTCCCCCGACAAACGCCCGCAACGCATTCAGTTCTTCCTCACTGGAACCGTAAACATTAGAACCATCCACAAAGGCAGTAATTGCATTAGTCAATCGGCGAGGATTGCGGGCATTGGTTCCCGTCGCTGGATCAAACTCACTTTCCCGAAGACTAATAACATTCCCCGGATTCAGGGCAGGGTCATTGGTAGGAATGGGAATATTGACGAGCCGCCCCTCTTGGATGTCAGGATTCAAGGTAATATCGTGGTCAAGAAATTGGCCCCATGCCCAAATCAGATTGGTGAGTCCCCGAGGGTCGGGTACGATACCCTCTTGCTGAGAAATCGTGTTGCTAATGACGCGGGCATTGGGGCGATCGCCCCCGGCAGGAGTCGAAAACCCATTACCGTACTCAAGGGGAACGGTATCGATGAAATTGGTTCTCGCCGCACCCCACTCTCTGTTCAGCAGGTTGTTGCCACGTCCATCAATGGGGCTGCTCAGGAGCGAGGGGTCAAATCTACGACTAAGAAAGGGATCTCGCTGAGTCAGTAAGTCTTCTGAATCAGCGGGTAAAAATGACTGCGTGGTTAAGCCATAGTCAAATGTATCGTTTTCGAAACGGGATGTCACCTGAACAATATACTCAACTCCAGCCTCAACCGTAAATGAAAGGATTGAATTTAGACTTGAATCACGATTGTTATCTTCAAGTAAGACATTTCCTGTATTCGCATCAACCAATTGGAGAAAAGGATCAGAGTCTCCAAATGCATCAATCACCACGACTTCTCCGGGTTGCAAATTCGTTAAAAGATATCCATCATAGAATCGGTCGTCTCGATGTGGATTAGGAAAATCAGTGAGGCTCAACGTTCCATCAAAGCTCTGGTTGTCGGATAGGAGACTGGCAGGGGTCAGTTGCCCGATGTTACTTTCAATGGTGTAAGTTCCCGTTGCATTTGCCTCAAAGGTGGTTGAACGGAGAATATAGTTAACGTTGGGCTGAATCGTAAACTGGAGCTGTGAGTTCAATCCAAACCCACCATCATCATTTGAAGCAATCACATTTCCCGTATCCGCGTTGATGAGTTGTAAAAATGGATCGATATTCGTTGATGTCAAATCGATTTGAACCCGAGTACCAGGTATGACCCCATTGAGGTAAAAGTCGTCGAATAGGCGATCGCCCCGAGTAGGATTCTCTCGATCGGAGTTATCCAGGATTCCAAACCATGCTGAAGCGAAGAAAGGAAGGTCATTACTAAGCATCTTATCTATCCTCTTGCGAGTGAACTTTAATTGTTAGCTTAGAATCCTTCAAAGCTCTGTTCACGCGAGCTTTTAGCAAAGTCTTTTGCGCCAAAAGCCATCTTTCACTTCACTAAATAACAAACGAATTTCATTTTTCTGCAATCAACCGACATCTTGCATTACGAGTGGGCGAATGAGAGCTAGCGAAGATTTCTTAACGGTTCAAAAGAAAATCTGTATTGCTATCAAAAATCTGGCGTTATATAGTTTGTCTGGGTTGCTACACAACGCTGGATAAATCGTTTTTGTAGAAAAGTTAGAGGTTGCAGTACACATGCTTCCTAGGTAGAACTTCGATATGGTTAAAGTCCTTCTCAAGAAATTACGCTGGAAAGTAGGGGCGATCGCCCCAGCAAGCTGCATCACACTGCTGATCGGCGCTGCTCCTGTCACCGCTCAAAGCCTGATTGTTCCCGACGATACACTAGGGGGGGAACAGTCTCAGGTGATTCAAAATTTTGGTGGCTTACCTATCGAAGTCATCTTCGGAGGCGCTCAACGATCTCAGAACCTATTTCATAGTTTTGAAGAGTTCAATGTGGATGAGGGGCGGGGGGCTATTTTCTTTAGCCCAGATGATGTGAACACCATCTTTAGTCGGGTTACGGGGAGCAATCTATCCAACATTCTGGGACTGCTGGGGACAATAGGCAGCGATGCAGACTTATTCTTCATGAATCCTAATGGAATCTTATTTGGCCCTAATTCAAGTCTGAATGTTCAAGGATCATTCGCAGCCATCACCGCTGATGCCATTCAGTTTGGCGATCAGGGGTTCTTTAGTGCGAGTAATCCTGAAATTCCTTCTGATCTCCTCACAATTAATCCATCGGCACTGTTCTTTAATCAGGTTCCGGTAGGCTCTATCTCTATCACCTCAATTGCTCCAGCAGGCTTCGACCCTACAGGATCATTCGAAACCTTTGGCTTGCGAGTTCCCGATGGGCGTAGCTTACTTCTAGTCGGAGGGGATATCAACCTCGACAGAGGAGGATTGATCGCGTTTGGTGGGCGAATTGATTTAGGTGCTGTTGGTGGTGCAGGAACTCTTAGGCTCGATCTCGATGGAAATCGTTTAGCAGCTAGCTTCCCGGACGATATTCAACGAGGGGATATTACCCTGGCCGACAATGCTGCATTGATTGTTGCGGCTGGAGGTGGAGGCGATGTGGCGATAACCAGTAGGAATTTGAGGTTTTCTGATGGAAGTACGATTCGCGCAGGGCTCCTGTCAGGTTTGGGATCGACCGATGCCCAGGGAGGTGATATTCTAATCGATACAACTGAAAGGACAGAACTCAGTAGTTCACTTCTCTTCAACAGCATTGAGGCAAATGCGCAGGGCAATACCGGGCAAACGGCTATTACGACGGGTTCGCTTTCGATTGTGGATGGTGCACAGATCCTGGCAATTGTCAGAGGAGAAGGCAATGCGGGGCCGATAATCATTACGGCAGATGAGTCTGTGAGCCTAGATGGTCGAGATGACAATGATTTTCCAAGTTCAATTGCTTCAAGCGTTGAGGTGAATGGAGTCGGGACTGCTGGTGATATCGAAATTACCGCCAATGTTCTTGAGATTGCGAATCGAGCCCAACTCAATAGCAGTACGTCTGGATTGGGAGACGCTGGAGACATTACCTTATCTGTAGACGATCAAGTTGTACTAGACAGTTCTATTATTCTCTCTGAAGTGAGTGAACGAGGGGGGGTAGGAAGGGGGGGAGATATTGTCATCACGACTCGTTCTCTACGAATTCTGAATGGTTCTTCTTTGCTTTCAGACAGCGAGAATCAAGGTGATGCAGGTAATATAAGTATTATAGCCAGTGATGCGGTAACTCTTTTAGGTGAAGGCCCAAGTGCTTCAGACCCTAGCATTATTGTTCCCAGTCAAATCAGCACGACAGTGGACGGTAATGCAGTAGGAGAAGGGGGCGATATTGACATTGAAACAGGCTCATTTTTCATGACCGACGACAGTTTCGTACGGGCAAGCACATTTGGCCAAGGCAATGCAGGGAATATAGATATTGAAGCTGATTCTATTGAGTTAACGTTTGGGGCAGATATTCAAGCTTCAACCTCAGGACAGGGAAATGCGGGGCAAATTGACATAGACGCTAACGATACAATTTTGTTGGCGGGTCGCAGTACGGATGAGTCTCCCAGCTTAATTTCTACCAATATCCAAGAGACTGCCACTGGAAACAGCGGCGGAATTGTGATTGCGGCACGAGAGGTACAGCTCAGGGATCGTTCTCAGATCTCCAGTGCTGTTGCTGGCACTGGAAATTCTCAGGGAGTGAGCATTA
>JAYKJC010000617.1:0-5201 GCA_035285885.1 Leptolyngbyaceae cyanobacterium
TGTCTTCAGCAGTTTCCTCAGGACTATGTGCGGCTCATCGGCATTGATCCCTCAGCCAAGCGACGTGTGTTAGAAACCATCATTCACCGTCCCTCAAAGACAACCGTGTAATGGTCAACTCAGTAGAACAATCTCCTACCCCTCAGTTTGATTATGCAACCTTTGGCGCGGGCTGCTTTTGGGGCGTTGAGGCAGCGTTTCGCCATGTGCGCGGCGTTGTAGACACCTCCGTTGGCTACATGGGGGGGCACTTTCCCAACCCGTGTTATCTGGATGTGCTTGCTCGAATCACAGGGCATGCAGAAGTTGTGCATCTCCAGTTTGAGCCCTCGGTCATTTCCTACGACGACCTATTGACGGTGTTTTGGGCAATTCACGATCCGACTACGCTGAATCGTCAAGGTGCCGACCGGGGAGAACAATATCGCTCGGTGATTTTTGTGTATTCTCCTGTGCAAGAGGCGATCGCCCATCACTCTAAACGTGAACTTGGGCGATCGGGGCAGTTCGAGACCCCCATCGTGACCGATATCAAACCCGCGTCTGATTACTATCGGGCCACCGACGATCACCAGTGCTATTTCGAGAAAAAAGGAACGCCCCTACCTGATGCGTTGAAAGCCAAAATTCCATCAGCACTGCTTCGGGCTTAGCCAAACTCTCTCCGCCACGGATGACCAAACGGCCCCTCATGGGCGATCGCGCGAGAAAATTCCTAAAGTTTTTCGGTTAAGGGGCTTGCATCAGCTTTTCCACAAAGTTGGTGTAAACCTCACCAGATTGAAAATCTTTGGATTCAAGAATCTTCTGATGAAAGCTAATGGTCGTGGGTAACCCGGTAATCGCACACTCACGCAATGCTCGCTGCATCCGTTTGATGGCCTCTGTCCGCGTCGTTCCCCAGACGATGAGCTTGCCAATCAGCGAGTCGTAATAGGGAGGAATGTCATAGTCGGTGTACACATGAGAATCCATCCGCACACCGGGACCACCAGGGGGCAGGTAGCCACTGATGCGACCCGGATGAGGGCGGAAATTTTGGTCGGGATCTTCGGCATTGATACGGCATTCAATCGTGTGGCCAAACAGCCGCACCTGATCTTGAGTCAGCGACAACCTGTCGCCCTGGGCAATGCGAATTTGCTCTGCAATCAAATCCAGTCCGGTGATCATTTCCGTAACCGGGTGCTCCACCTGGATGCGGGTATTCATCTCCATAAAGTAGAAGTTCCCTGCCGAATCCAGCAAGAACTCAACCGTGCCAGCTCCCACATAGTTGATGAATTGAGCCACCCGCACCGCTGCGCTTCCCATCTTTGATCGCAACTCAGGGGTCAGGGCAATACTTGGAGCCTCTTCGAGCAGCTTTTGATGTCGCCGCTGAATGGAACAGTCGCGCTCTCCCAAATGAATGACATTGCCGTAGCTGTCCGCCAAAATTTGAAACTCGATGTGGCGGGGTTTTTCGATGAATTTCTCGATATACACGCCTGGATTGCCGAATGCGGCCTCGGCTTCTCCTTGAGCCGCGAGAAATAGACGAACCAAATCGCCCTCTTCTCTGACGAGACGCATCCCCCGACCACCCCCGCCAGCGGTTGCTTTGATCATGACGGGATAGCCGATTTCTCGTGCAACCTTCAGCGCCTCTTGTTCGTCGCTCAGCAATCCGTCACTGCCCGGAACCGTTGGAACTCCGATGCGCTTCATGGTGTCCTTTGCAGTAGACTTGTCGCCCATGGACTGCATGGCTTCTGGAGTGGGGCCAATGAATGCAATCTGATGGTCGGCGCAAATTTCTGCAAACCGCGCGTTCTCGGCCAGAAATCCATAGCCAGGATGAATCGCGGAGGCATTGTGGAGCAGCGCCGCTGAAATAATGTTCGGGATGTTCAAATAGCTTTTGCTACTGGAGGGCTCACCAATGCAAATGGCTTCATCAGCGAGTTGAACGTGAAGCGCATTTCGATCCACGGTGGAGTGAACGGCAATGGTCGCAATCCCCATTTCCTCACAGGTACGAAGAATTCGGAGAGCAATTTCTCCTCTATTTGCAATGAGTATTTTGGAAAATTGCATCGGTCAGCACGCCATAACGAATACCAGACGTTAATCGTATCACTCTTGGGGCATGGCTTTAGAGAGTTGCTTAGGAATCGATATCATTTCTCTCTAAAAATCTCTCTAAAAAAGCTCGGGATGACACAGCGCACTGCATCATCCCAAGCTACTTGGCTTAAACGCCGATTAAACCCCGATCAGGGCTTAGCCGTAGGGCTTATTCTGCCGTTGCTAGCTCAGTGCTGCCCCGACGACGGCGACGAGTGATTGCATTAAACAGCATTTGACCAATGGCTTTGATTAAGTTGCCTTCTAGCTCTTGGAACAGCTTCATGTTCATGCCAAAAGCAGCATTTGCCTCATCGACGATGCGATCAGCGGTTGCCTCGTCAATCGGCAAATCATTCATCGCTTGACGATAGGTGTTCTTGAATGCCTTCTCATCGGGAATGTCATCAAACTCGTAGAAAGCGGTTCCTTCTCCATCATTGAGGTTCATGGCCTGCTGCGCGATGCGCTTTAGAATCTGTCCCCCAGACAAGTCACCCAGGTAGCGGGTGTAGGAATGAGCGACCAGCAGCACGGGATCGGTGTTGGAAATCTCATGAATCCGCTCAACATAGGCTTCACAAGCAGGAGTCTGAGCAATCTCATTTCTCCAGTTACTGCCGTAGTAGTACTGTAAATCTCGTTCGAGGCTCTCTTTACGGTTCAGTTCTGGGAAGTAGATTTGGGAGACGATGGGGTGATCCTTTTGCCGCTCCATTTCCTCTTCCATGGCGGAATAAACAAAATATAAATCCGTAACGAGCGTCCGATACGATGTCTTTTCGACAACTCCTTTAAGGAAACACCGAACAAACCCCACGTTTTCTGCCATTGTGTGAGATTTTTTGGTTCCTTCTCTAAGTTTTGTCGCTAAATTACAGCTCATAACAAAAAGTCCTAACTACTAGTACGCTTTTCAAAATTTTGATAAACAACACATCCAGACTCTGGAGATTCTTTAGACCTCTGAAAACCCAGAACCTAAAGCAAATTTCGCCATCACATATCGGTCACAGGAGACTTAAACGTGCTTCCCTAAGTTGCTACAGTAGATGGTTTTGATGAGTGTTTTCATTACGTTTTTTTGCACATCCCATCAAATCTTAAATTTCCAGAAAGCACATTTTTAGAACGCACAGGGTTATGAACGGGTCGCTTCAAGCATTCGTGAGAAATAGAACTGGGTTTTGGTCATTGCGTTCCGCTTAATTATCCAGCCGTTGTTTTCAAGAATCTGGACAACATCAGCCTCGCGATGGAGATAGGCGCGTGTGGCTTTGCTGGGGCCAGGGAAAAAGTCCCCAATTTTTTTAAGCAGGGTATAGGCTAGCGTTTTTGGGGCGAAACTCAGAACAAGCCGAGACTCAGCGAGGCTGCTGAGATGCTGAATCATGTCAGCGGCTTTCTCTTGAGGATAGTGAATCAGCACGTCTAAACAGACGACAGTGTGATACGAACCCGATAGCGTTTCTAAATCAGAAGTTGAAAACGCTGGGTTTTCGGACTGACCAAGGGCAAGCTTGGCTCGCTCTTGGGCTTCGCCGACCATCTTTTCTGAAATGTCGCTGGCGTAAACCTTTGCGCCCATCTGCGCGAGCGGAATGCTGAGACTGCCGACACCGCACCCTGCATCACAGACGGTTAATTCACTCGCGTTGCCGTCATCAGCGATCCACCCCAGGAGCGTATCAACAGTTTGCTGATGGCCTTTGCGGATATCGAGCTGAACCTTGTTAACCTCGCCATCTCCGTAAATGCGTCGCCAACGGTCGAATCCGGTGGCGTTGAAGTAGTCTTTAACAACAACCTTGTCGTCAACAATGTTCATTGAATGGTTTGCTCTACGAATAGTTAGCTCTACGAATCGTTAGCTCTGCGGTTAGTTTATTTCTGCAATCAATGCAGAAGGATGCAGAAGGATAAAGATATCCTTGGCAATCGTATTACGATCCGTTGCTTTACATTGCGGAGAGATTGATTGTTTGTAATGAAATGTTAGGAAAGGCGGTGTGTTGAACGGGTGGTGAGCTTATCGGGTGCCGAACATGCGATCGCCCGCATCTCCGAGTCCTGGAATAATGTAGCCGTGAGAGTCGAGCTTCTCATCAATGGCAGCGGTGTAGAGCGGAATGTCGGGATGGAAGTGATGAAAATGTTCGATGCCTTCCGGTGCGGCTAACAGACAGAGAAATTTAATGGATTTGGGCTGTGCTTCTTTAAGGCGATTGACGGCAGCGACAGCGGTGTTGCCCGTGGCCATCATCGGATCAACGACGATCATGTCGCGATCGCCCACATCATGAGGCAGCTTGAAGTAGTACTCAATCACCGCCAGGGTATTGGGATCACGGTACAGGCCGATATGTCCGATGCGAGCAGAGGGCATGAGTTCTAAAATGCCGTCCAGGATGCCCTGGCCTGCCCGCATAATGGACACCACCACCAGTTTTTTATCAGGGGCAAGCACCGGAGCCATCATTGGAGCCATGGGCGTTTCGATGCTTTCCAATTTGAGGGGTAAATCGCGAGTCACCTCATAGGCCAACAACAGACTAATTTCTCTCAACAGGGATCGAAACTTTGCCGTACTGGTGTGCGATCGCCGCATCAGCGTCAATTTATGCTGAATCAGAGGATGTTCGATTTTGACAACCTGAGGTGACGCAGTAGACATAAAACACTCGGTAAATTTCAGCATCAATTTCAGCATCATTTATTAGTTGTCAAATCCACCGTCCATTCAGGTGGGCAGTCGAGGAAACAACGCATAAATTGAAAGCACTATCGTAATCTAGATCTCCGTAAATTGGGTGCTCATTTGAATCACTAAGCTAGACTGGATGGAGTATTGAGAATATTCCGACAGTTATTCATTGATGAGGGTGAGGTGTGATGGAAGTTCTGGGGTATTTGTATACAGCCGTAGAGTTTGAAGACGCTGCACAGGCAGACACTGGCCTCAACACTGGCCTCAACGGTGAGACCGACCGCAGCGTTGCTGAAGCTTCCGCTGCCCCTTCATTGTCCTTGACTCTTCCATCATTTAACTGGGCACGGACCTCATCCCTTAGCATGGGCGCGTTGCTGTGCAG
>JAYKJC010000618.1:0-5642 GCA_035285885.1 Leptolyngbyaceae cyanobacterium
GCTGAATCAAACGCTTTGAGTCCTTCAAGGAGGTACTTGACGTTAAAGGCGATATCTAAGTCTTCGCCGGAGATTTGAGCGGCAATCGATTCTTTTCCGCTGCCTACGTCAGGTGCATCCACGGAAATGATGATTTCGGAGTCAGCGGTCTGGAGAGAAAGCTTGACGATGCCGTTTTTTTGGTCGGCAAGAACGGCAATTCGTTCCAGGGCACTGATGAGGAGACGACGCTCAACGGTGGCTTGGCGAGAAAATTGCTTGGGAATGAGCTGTCGATAGTTGGGGTATTGCCCTTCGAGTAGGCGGCTGGTGAGGCGCTGGCTATCCCATTCGACGATGAGCTGCCCCTGGTCGAAGTGAACGGCGATCGCCCCCGACGATTGATAGAGCTGAAGCATTCGTTCCAATTCACGCAGCGCTTTTCCTGGAACCGTTACATCAAACTCTGCAAACTCGTCTGCATCGTCGCCGTCCTTCTCACTGGTGGTTTGAACGACAGCAAGGCGGTGCCCATCGGTTGCCGCAAACTCTAACCCATCCGCACTGGCGGAGAGATGAACCCCTGTTAGCACCTGCTTGGTTTCATCTGCACTCGATGAGAAGAGCGTGCCCTTTAATCCTTCACCCAGGGCATCGACAGGAAGCTGGGCAACATCACCGCCTTCAATCACAGGTAGCTCTGGATATTCGTCTGCACTCAGTCCCCGCACCTGGTAGCGTCCCGATTCAGAGGTCAGGGTAATCAACAACTCGCCTTCATCATCGTCCAGGGTAATGTCTCCGTCAGGGAGTCGGGCAACGATATCAGTCAGCAGCTTAGCCGGGAGGGTCAGTGTTCCAGACGACTCAACCGATGCGGAAAAACTGGTTTGGACGCCTAAGCTCAGATCAAATCCAGTCAGCTTGACTTGCTGTTCTTCTTCGTCAACGATTAACAGCACATTTGCAAGAACCGGATGACTCGGACGAGAAGGAACAGCACGACTCACCACGGAGAGATGTGTATTGAGTTCGCTTTGGGTACAAACAAATTTCATAGGGTGCGTTTGAAATGGGGTTTCTTGATGGGGTTTCTTGAAAAATCAGTTTATTCGTCGCGCAATAAGAAGGGCATCCATGCTGACGTTGCGATCGCCCTTATACCATCATCTCTCTCTTTTGCGGAGATTCTCTATCGAGCATGATACTCCTCTCAATCCCTTTCTCCATACAGGCTTGGAACGAGATCCTATCACCGTTGGACATGGGGTTCAAATCATCCACTTGCGGCTTTCTTGTCTCTTCTCTTAAATAAAAAATTAAGAAGATAGTTTTAGTAGTAGGGCATGTGGAAACTGTGGAGAAATCTGGGGATCGTGACAGGATGATTTTCTCAAGATTTTAAAAGGGTGTGGAAAACGTGTGGAGAATCCAGGAAGTTTCCCACAAAACATATGTACTCTAGATCTTTTGCACGGATCAGAACCCTTTTTCCACGATCATTTCAGGGGTTTTCCACAAGCCAGACTCTGTTTTCCACAAGATGGGTCTGACGCTTTCTTAATATCTTGTAACGTTGGGTGTTGAGAAGGGTGAAGTTTGTAGATTGCCCAAAAAGTGCTGAGATCTGCCTGCTCAGTGCGGCCTGCTTATCTCTTATTAGATCATGTTTTCGATCAGGGAGATGACGAAAGTTCCTAATCTGCTAATCCCTGAGTTGGTAGTAAAGCGTGTTGGCGGCTCGATGCAGAATGGAGTGGCGGTAGGCCAGGGTTTCGGTATCTGTACAGTAGCCGCCCCCAATGACGCAGGCCGTAGGAATAGCGAGGGATAGGCAGGTACTCAAGACCTGCATTTCTCGCCGAAAAATTCCGGTGTCGGTGAGGGCCAGTTTGCCGAGGCGATCGCCCACGTGGGTGTCCACTCCGGCGTCATAGAGCACCAGGTCAGGCTTGACCTCAGTAAGAAGGTCGGGCAAGTAGTGATCGAGGGTTTGCAGGTAGGCGTCGTCCTCCATACCTTCAGGCAGAACCACATCTAAATCGCTTGTTTGCTTGGTGCCCGGAAAATTCACCCCACAATGCATCGAGAACGTAAACACGCTCGGATCGTTCTGAAAAATTACGGCGGTGCCGTCGCCTTGATGGACATCGAGATCGATGATGAGAATCTGCTGGGCAAGGTTGAGGGATTGAATGACGCGGGCGGCGATCGCCAGATCGTTAAAAATGCAGAACCCTGAGCCGTAGGTGGGAAAGGCGTGATGGGTGCCGCCGACGGTGTTGCACGCGAGTCCGGTTTCAAGGGCCAGCTGCGCCGTGAGAATTGTGCCACCGACCGCCAGACAGGTTCGTTTGACGAGAGCCGGACTGTTGGGCAGTCCAATGCGACGCTGTTCTTTAGGTGAGAGGGTTCCGGTGCAGTAGCGATGAATGTAGTCGGGGCTGTGAACCAGCGAAATCCATTCATGGGAGGCTTCTTCAGGGAGATGGAACTGGTTGGGCTGGGCCACACCGTCGCTCAGCAGCAACTCGTAGAGCTTGCCAAATTTGGACATGGGGAAGCGATGGCCATCGGGCAGGGGAGCCACATAATCGGGATGGTAGACAAAGGGGAGATCCATGAAATGAACTGCAACGGGATGAATTGAGAAAGGATTCGTGAGAAACGATTCTCGTTGATCGTAGTAGAAGTCTCAGGATTGGGCGATCGCCCTCCCCCGTAGGCCACTGTCGGTGAATCATGCCTGGGCTGAATCATGCTTTATAGCGCTATGCGCGTTGGTTAAGTACAGTTGTGTGGGGCGCAACGCGCCCCACACAACTGTTTTTGTACTTAACGCAATTGCAAATCGCTATATTGAGGAACATGAACCATTGGATGATCTTGCCGTACACTAGAACTCGCACTGGATACAGTTTCGATAATTTTGTTGAATGACTCTAGAGAGGAACGCTATGACCCGCGCCATTATGGAAACGGAAAGGGGTACCATCCATATCGATCTTTTCAGCGATGACGCTCCAGGAACCGTCGCTAATTTTGTTAAGTTGTCGAACGATAACTTCTATGATGGCCTGACGTTTCATCGGGTAATCGATAATTTTGTGATCCAGGGAGGCTGTCCCAATGGGACGGGGTCTGGAGGGCCTGGATATACGATTAAATGCGAAATCAATGACAATAAGCATTTAGCGGGGTCGCTTTCGATGGCGCACCGTGGCAGAGACACCGGCGGAAGCCAATTCTTTATTTGCCATTCTCCCCAGCCTCACCTGGATGGTGTGCATACGGTATTTGGGAGAACGGATGACCTGGAGGTGGTGAATGCAATTCGGCAAGGGGATAAGATTATCTCTGTTGCGATTGAAGAATCTTAGGCTGAGACCTGGAAGCGAAGGAATTCTGTAGCCTTGATGGGTTGAATGACTCGATAGGTTGAATGACTTGATAGATTGTATCAACGGGTCTGATAGAAATCTGTGACATGATTGGCGATGCTAGTCATGTCACTTGTTTATGAACCTGTGTGTGAACTTGTGTGTGAATACGCTATCCAATGGGAGGAGTGCAGGCGATGGCAGATTGGTGGGGAGTTGACGGTGGGATTACAGCTCCGAAAGGGTATCGAGCTGCTGGGATGGCTGCTGGATTAAAACCGTCTGGAGCCAAAGACTTAGCATTGATTGTCTCAGATGTAGAGGCGATCGCCGCTGGAGTGTTTACGACCAGCCAGGTTCGGGCGGCCTGCGTGGACTATTGTCGTCAGAAACTTGACGCCAGCACCTCTGCCCGCGCCATTCTCTGCAATGCAGGACAAGCGAATGCGGGAACCGGGGATGCCGGGTGGGAAGATGCCCGTGAAAGTGCAGCGCTAGTGGCACAGCAGTTGGGCATTCCAACGGCCTCGGTGTTGGTCGCTTCAACGGGGGTGATTGGCAAACGCATTCGGATGGAGCAGATGCGGGCGGGTATTCCGCAGTTGGTGGCTTCTGCATCGGTTGAGAATGGCGTTGAGGCGACCCAAGCCATTCTGACCACGGACTTAGTGCCTAAGTTCATTGCCTTGGAAACCCATCTCCACGGTCGTCCCGTTCGCATTGGGGGCATTTCTAAAGGATCGGGCATGATTCACCCCAACATGGCGACGATGCTGGCGTTTGTCACCTGTGATGCGACGGTGTCTCCTCATCTCTGGCAGCAGATGCTGAGCAGGGCAGCGGATAAGAGCTTTAACCAAATCACGGTGGATGGCGATACCAGCACCAACGATTCGTTAATTGCCCTGGCCAATGGCGAATCGCGGACTCCGGCCATTATGGAGGCTGGAGCCGATGCGGATCGGTTGGAGGCCATGCTGACAGAGGTGTGTATTCATCTGGCAAAGGCGATCGCCCGCGACGGTGAAGGAGCCACCTGTCTCATCGAAGTTCAAGTAACGGGCACCGTGGATGATGCATCGGCTCGGAAGATTGCGCGCACCATTGCGGGCTCCTCCCTGGTCAAAGCGGCGGTGTTTGGCCGAGATCCCAACTGGGGGCGCATTGCTGCTGCTGCTGGACGTGCAGGGGTGCTGTTTGATATGGACGACTTGAGCGTGCGCTTGGGAGAGACTCTCTTAATGGATCGTGGACAGCCCCTGCCGTTTGATGCAGCGGCGGCGAGTCAGTATCTCAAAACTGCCTCCGAAGGCGAGTATCTCAAGAGTGACACCGTGCTCATCGGGGTTTCTGTCGGACATGGCCCAGGGAAAGGAACAGCCTGGGGCTGTGATTTGAGCTACGACTACGTCCGTATCAACGCAGAATACACCACCTGAGAAAAGCGCTAGTTGGCTTTGTCTTCTGGCACCATTTCGACGTTGACTTCATTCACGATGCGACGTTTGAGTTCAATGGACTCGGATCGGGGGAGGAGGTCAAAGATCTCTCTCAAAATGTCGTCCATTTTCTCAAAGGACGCCTGCCCGACTTCGTCAAAGACAACCTCGCCCTCTTTGTTAAAGATGAGCGTCTGGGGAACGTACCCCGAATAGTAATATCCGGCTTCTGTCGGTTCGTAGCTGTCTTGAACGGGCAATGCATCGGCGCTGAGCAAGATGATGTCTGCGGCGCGTCCATAGTAGGCGTCAAGCTGAGTGAGAACCGTCGAAAATTGTTTGCAGTCGCTGCTGTCGTCTACATAGAAGCCGAGAATGGCAGGGCGATCGCTCCTTTCTAGAGCCTGAGCCAGAGTGAGCCGAGGAGGAATAATCGAACCATTGCCTGCATAGAGCGCAAAAATATTGCCATCATAACGGTCATCCGTCAGACTGGCGTGGGCAGGTGAAACACCCACATTCAGGCTACTCATGAAGACTGCGGATAGGAGCAGGACGATGACGACACACTGACGGATGCGTCGAGAAATTGAAGGAAAGAATGAGTTGATCACAGTTATGAACGTGAGAACAGTGGAAACAAAAGACTCAAATTCTCAAGCATTTCTCTCAAGCATTTGAGTAGGACGCTTTAGAGCGTGAGTCTTTGGCATCAACTCCCTATCCTATAGCGTTCCAAAGTGATTTATGAAATGAATTGTGAGGATCGAGTGAAGCCCTATCAATCCATTCCCATTCAAGACTGTGGAGAGCCGCTTGTGCCGCTCTCCGCCGGTCAGTTTGC
>JAYKJC010000619.1:0-6286 GCA_035285885.1 Leptolyngbyaceae cyanobacterium
GGTTCAACCTGCCAGGCTCCTGAGGGTGAAATAAAGCCATATTTCCCATCCATCTGCACAGCCGCTAATCCTTCTGAGAAATTCGCCGCATAGTCAAATTGAGGGGCGATCGCCATTTCTCCCGCCGAATTCACATAGCCCCACTTCGTCCCCACCATAACCGCCGCTAATCCTTCTGAGAAATCCGACGCAAACTCAAACGTGGGTTCAATCGCAAAAGCCCCCGTGGGGTCGATGAATCCCCAGTTACTCCCAATCCGAACCCGAGCCCGTTCGTCAGCAAAGGGAAACGCTCCATCCAGGGTGCGAGGAATCACCTCTTCACCAGACTCATTCACATAACCCCATTTTTGGTTCAGCCGAACCGCCGCAAGCTGCTCTGAAAATTGCCCATTATCTTCGTACTGAGGGGCGATCGCCCAGTTCCCATCAGCATCAATGTAGCCATAGCGATCGTCAAGCCGAGCAGACGCTTTACCCTGCGAAAATTTCGTCGCCAGATCAAACTGCGGCTCAATCACCAGGTCACCTGCTGAGTTGATGTAGCCATACTTGGTGCCTGTGCGCACAGCAGCCAGTCCTTCAGAAAACGGAGTCGCACTGGGATACTGAGGGGCCACCACAATCTCACCCGAACGATGCATATAGCCATAGAAGTCTCGCACCTTGACAAGGGCCATCTGGTCTGAAAAGGGAGAAACTCCATCCAGTGCAGGATCAATATCCAGAACAACAGCACCGCTCGTATCGATGAGATGAAACTGATCCTGGCGACGAACAACGGCAACCCCTTCTGAAAAATCAGAGGCATAGTCAAAATAGAGTACAGGCTGGTTCATAGCAGAGGCATTGGCATGAGGGGTGAAAGACTTAGACAGCGTTGGCTTACTCCATACCGACTCCGACTCCACAGAGGGTGTAGATGAGTCGAAAGAATCGTTGATGGGGCGATCGCCCACTGTCTGACGAACCGTCTGACGAGATGATTGACATGCCGTCAGGATGATTACTATACACCCGATACAGCTTTGGATAAACCTTTGCATGATGTGTTCCTGTCAGGAAAATTGGAATGCGATGAACTATCTAAATTCATTAGGACTTACGTATTTTTTGTAGGTGGTGGTGGTCGCAACCTGCAAAAATGCATTAGTCACAGAGGACTTGCGTACGTCCTATTCATCTGAATTCAAAAGTGGGGATTGACGTTCAATTCTTGAATCTTAATAAAAGCCGACCGAGCCTCACACACCGATGCTAGCCTGGAACCTAACCTGGTTTTACTATCGTTTCTCATCGTAAACACGATCACTCAAGACAGAGGAGCGATGTTGAGAACGCTGTAACGGAATGGCAGAAAACTTATTGTTGTGACGTAATCCGACATCATCATGGCAAGAAAATCAAAAGAATTTAGCAAGCTGCTGAATCAGAAACACCATGACGACCTTCAACAGAAAGGACTTGAGACTCTAAGCAACCGTGCCGATAACGATATAGATATTCGAGTTCATGCAGAAGGTGAACTCAAAATGTCTGAGGTGATTGAAGAGTTCATGGCTCCATATCTTAAGCAAAGCGAATCGCCTGAAGATCAGAAAAGCATGATCGGCATGGGAATTATTGCTTGGAACCTGGCGCTCCTGCCCGCTAAGAAACGACGCAAGGAAAGAAATATCATTCTCAACGCCCTGTGTGACAACCAGAAGGGAGTCCTATCTGACGCAGACATTGCCGAATTTCGCGCAGACATGGTTCATCTCATCGAGTCCTTAATCGAACGCAAACTCAGCTTGTTCAAAAACATTGAACGCCGGATTGTTGATTTTGAGATGCAAGATTCCCGAGGAAACGTGCATCTCTCAGTCATGTCAACAATCTAAGGAACTTGCGAAAAAATAATATACCCAAAATCCCAGAGGCATCAGGCTGTAGCCCGATGCCTCTGGGATTTTATTTTCTTGCTCATCCCTTAGCTCACTACCATTTTCCTTTAAGCACCCAACGACGCACCCATAGGCCAATAACCACTGAGGTCAACGTAATCACCCAGAATGTTGTCGTTGAGTTGTTCTCTAGACCACTAGCCACATTCATGCCAAACAGACAGGAAATGGCCGTGAGCGGAAAGAAAATCGCGGCCAGAATATTGAGTCGATGTCCCGCTTCGACAGAAGCCAAACTGAGTTGGGTTTGTTCTTCTGCCCGTTTTGCAATTTTGTAGTCGAGCGCATTCTTTGTATTTTCGTATAGCAAGTCAAGGGTACGCTCAATATCATGCGCCCAATCACGCAGGTCAATGATGTCTTTATCATCCGGAATCCCTTCCCGTGCAGACTGGAGGGTACTGTGAAGATTCTTGCTGGCAAAACGCAGTGGCCCCAGTTGCTCTAGGATGTCAAAATAATCATCCGCTGTATTGGCCTGCTCGTAAGCATGGGTGAGCTTTTCTTCTGCGTCGCCATATTCTCTCACATGCTTCATCAGCGGGCTGATTCCGCCACTCCCACCACTATAGAGCCAGTCTCCATTGGGTTTACGCCAGTAGAAGACACCCGTTCGCGTGCGATCGCCCGGCAACGGTCTACGATGGAGCACCAGCAGCAGGTGACCGTCTGCAATCATGGCTCGCTGCTTCCCTGCTCCTTTTTGTCCAAACCGGTTTTTGATGGTGTCCGGCAATGCCCAAGATTGAGGAAGTTTCATGTGTCAAACTGAGCGCTTTACAGCCAACATAACCACTCGTATCGGTCAATGCAGCAATTCACTCAATTTGTAACAAGCAATTTGTAACAAAACTTACGAGAATGCAAACGATTGCGCTCTTACCGTCAGCATTTTTAAATGCTGGCTTAATTGCTGAAGTCTAATTTAAACGAGCATGGAGGGATTCGAACCCCCGACCCTCAGAACCGGAATCTGATGCTCTATCCACTGAGCCACATGCCCTTAATGTTCCATAAAGAGAACATGACCGAAGTATAGCATCTCTCATTTGATCACGGCAGATACGCGCCTTGGCAATTCTCCAGACGTTTAGGGTGCAGGCTGAGCCCACACCCCAAATAGCCCTTGCTTCTTGGAAAAACTCCAACTCGTTATTGAGATATAGCGGTTGCAACCGTGTTCAGCACTAAAACAGATGAGTGGGGCGCAATGTACTTGTTTAGCGAGGCGGTGTGATCCCCCGCTGTCGCTGCCCCCTTAAAAAGGGGGCTCACAAGGTTGCTGGCTCGAAGTCCCCCTTTTCAAGGGGGATTTAGGGGGATCGGACGAAGATTTCGCTAAACACATACTCAGCCCGCCACCATCCACAAAAATGCGATAACCATAGAGGACTTGCGTAAGTCCTACGTGTGTATTCCCTATTTTTGTACTGAGAATTTTTGTACTAAGAACATTTGTGGCTAAACATTCAAAGGCATCATCACAACCGTCCCTTCCCCATTCGACACGAAGTCGCTGGCGGTTGCCGCTGATTGTCTTAGGATTGGCTGGAGTTGCGGTGGTTTCTGCTGCAACAGGGGCATTGCTGGCGGTGTCTCTAGCCAGTACGCCCCTCCTACAGAGTCGCCTCTCCCCGCAGGAAGCGGGGGTCTTTGCTCAAGATGACCTTGCGAAGGGGCAGGCGTTGCGACTCCCTCAACTGGCACGTCCGGTCAATATTCTTGTCCTTGGGATCAAAGTGCTTAGTTCTGACCTCGAAAATCCTCCGGAGGAGGTTCAAGATTTGGGCTATCACGCCTTGGTGAACTCCTTTGAAGGGCTGTCGGACACCATGTTGCTGATTCGGTTCGACCCAGATGCTGACGATCTGACGGTTCTCTCAATTCCACGGGATACGCGGGGGTATGTTGAGGATGTTGGAGTCACCAAGCTGAATGAAGCGAATCGCATCGGAGGCCCAGCTCTGTCAGCAACGGCAGTGAGTGAATTGCTCAACGATACGCGCATCGATCGCTACGTGCGGATTAACGTTCAAGGCGTAGAAAAGCTGATTGATGCGCTTGGGGGCGTCGATGTCTACGTGCCTAAAGACATGAAATATACCGATGAGAGTCAGCATCTCTACATCGATTTGAAGGAAGGTGAGCAAACTCTGAACGGAGATGAAGCGATGCAGTTTCTCCGTTATCGCTATGACGAAACAGGTGATATTGGTCGGGTTCAGCGTCAGCAAACGCTAATGCGTGCGATCCAAGAGCAGACGCTCAGCCCAACCACCTTAACCCGCATTCCCCAAATTTTCTCAGTGATTCAGTCCCATGTGGATACCAACTTGAGTGTTGAGGAGTTACTGGCGCTGGTGGGGTTTGCTTCTCAGATGGAACGGTCAGATGTTCAAATGGTGATGCTTCCGGGCGATTTTAGTACGCCTGGGCAATATCGTTTGAGTTACTGGATTCCTCAAGAACGAGCCGTTTCGGAGATGGTTGCTCGATATTTTCGACATTCTTCGAGTGAGGTGGGCGATCGCCGTTCATCCAATGCCTTACGGGTTGCGATTCAAGACTCGACGGATAATTCAGAAGCCGTGCGACGCATTGTCAGGCGCTTAAACGAAGCGGGCTATGGAAACGTCTATATTGCCCAAGACTGGAGCGAACCCCTCCTGGAAACTCGCATCATCGCTCAAGGGGGTGATGTTGAGAGTGCGGCGGTCATTCAGTCTGTGCTGGGAGTTGGAGAAGTGCGGGTTGAAAGCACGGGCGTTTTGCAGACGGATGTCACCGTTCAAATTGGTCAAGATTGGTTAAGTCAAACCGCCTCATCGCAGGACAGCAACACACTTTAGCCCAGAATTTAGCCCAGAACCCTCCTCGTCTGAAAACCGACTCGAAAAACGAATAGTGTAAGGTGAGAACGTTGCGATCGCCTAATCGGTTCTATATTATCCAAATTGAGTTCTCAAGCAATGCTGCCTGATCAGAATCGGTCATGTGATGGGATTCATGGGTGGGCGATCGCTCCGTACTAGTTGCCTGATGGGGTGAAGGCACAATTGTCACTCGTCACGATTGTTCAGCAACACTCATTTAGCCGTAGGAATGGATACAGACATGAGAAACAGCTTTTTTAATCGGTCACTCGATAAAGATGCGATCAAGCAACGCATTCATGAACTAGAAAGAGCAAAAATTGGCTTTTACAGCATCGGTCTCTATCCCGCATCCATTGCCTATAACTCTGCTATGCAAAACGGAGGCCACAACTTGCTTTTGGCTCCTCGCCCAGGACGAGAGCTGCTCGGTGCTTTTCCCGAGGTGGCTCTTAAGGGCATGGATCGCGATCATGTCAATCACATGCATCGCATGACTCACCACAAGGAAAAGCAAAAGTTTGTTCCCAATACCCTGGAGTACTTAATCGTCAACTGCGAATTGGTGGTCTTGAGTGCGAACAGTAACTACGTTGAGGAAGACCTGGCTGAAGCTTGTGAGATTCGCGAACGGCTGGGACGGAATACGGTCGTCTTTGCGTGTCTGTCCGGCTCCTTTAGCCATGATGACCTGAAAAATGAGTCCTATGTATTGTGTGAGAAGTACCCTAATTTGGCGTTTTTTTCGGGGTTTCATCGCCACGGCGCACTGCGTGATCCCGTCGATAGCTTCACCGCTAACTTTTGTCATCCTGATGCATTAACTGCACTTCTGGGCGCTTACCTGATGAATAAAATATCTCTCAATATTCAGGTTGCACCCGGCATCCATAACGTGGAAGCTCAGTACATCAAAGCGGCTAAAAACATGGCCTCTATTTTTGCGGGCTTTGGCTATGGGTTTCACCGAGAAAATCCTGGCATCTTGCCTACGCTGCTGACGCTGCTGCTCGATCAGTGTTTGGATCAGGCGGCAACGGTATCGATGTATCGGCGCGATCGCCACAAACTGTACAACCGACAACCCATTGACCTAACTGAGTTGGGGTATGGCGTTCCTCGAATTGAAGCGACCCTCAACCGAGGGGGAGACGTTGAAAAAGTACGAGACCATACCTTTACCCAGTTAACGGCTATGGTCGCCGATGTGCGCGGCAGCATGATGCTCCCCATGACCGGGAAACCCACCCGTAACTTTCAGGCTGGCCAGGTTCTCGCCAAGCTGATGCAGACGTTAGGCCGATGCCCGTTAAATGTTGAAGAATTTGCCCAATGGTGTGAAGAGAGTGGCTTGAATCAACGCAGCCTAGAAGGATTGAAAGCATTAAAGTATTGGCCCCAAATTATCGATAAGTACAGCATTCAAATGCATGATGCTTCGATGATCAACCTGCTGCATCGGTCGAT
>JAYKJC010000620.1:0-8141 GCA_035285885.1 Leptolyngbyaceae cyanobacterium
ACCGAATTCTGAAGTTCTTGCGGAACAGCACGAATGCGTTAACTGCCCATGCGGTGGGTGAAGACGATCCGGTGGCTATCTTTGTTGCCGTTCTCCGATGCGGTCTGATTGCTCTGGCCATTGCGGGTGCGATGTTGCTGCTTCAGTACCCCATTCATGAAATGGGATTTGCGATTCTCTCTGGCACCGCTGATATTAAAGGGGCTGGATTGGAGTATTTCAATGCTCGCATTTGGGGAGCGCCCGCCGTACTGCTCAACTTCGTTCTCATTGGTTGGTTTTTAGGCCGTGAGATGAACGGCGTCGTTTTTCTCATGTCCTTACTGGGCAATGGGTCGAATGTTGTGCTCGACTATCTCATGATCTTGGAGTGGGGATGGGGCAGTGCAGGAGCCGGACTCGCCACTGCGCTGAGTCAGTATTTGGCGCTGATGATTGGACTCATTGCGCTGGTGATGAGTACCCAATGGCAAGTGGTGAAACCCGCGTTGTTGCAGGTGGGCGATCGCCACGGACTCACCTCGGCGGTTGTACTCAAAGGCAACATTCTTGTGCGGTTTCTGACTCTGATTTCGGCCTATGCCATCTTTACGAATCTAAGCGCATCCTTTGGCACAGAGCGGCTAGCTGAGAATGGGCTGTTGTTGCAGATTGCTTTGCTCAGCCAGTTCACGGTGCAGGGGGTCGGCATGACCTCCCAAACCCTGATTGGTAACTTTAAAGGGAAAGGGCAGATCGAGCAGATTATGCCTGTCTTACGCGTGGCGTTGGTGACAGCAATGGCGATCGCCCTCGCCTTCGCCATTGGCAGTATTCAGTATCCCGATGTGGTCTTTGGGCTACTCACCAATCACTCTGAGATATCGCAGTCGATGCAGCAGTATGTTGGCTGGCTGCTCCCGCTACTGACGCTCACTTCAGCAGCCTTTATGCTGGAAAGCTACTTTCTTGGCACCAAAGATGGCGCAACTCTTCGCAATGCTTCCATCGTGGGGTTTGGGGTCGGGTTCGTGCCGCTCGTCGGAGTTGCGTGGGTTCAACACAGTCAACATCTGTTGTGGAGTTCGTTGACGGCTTATATGGCCGTTCTTTCAGTCTTTTTAGTCTATCGACTGGTGCGAGCCCACAAACAACTCCTACAAGACACGGGCAAAGAACTATCAGATGTGCAGGAAACCCAGGCGGCTTCTTCTTAAAAAGAAATTGACATTATCCCCGTGGGAGGGGCGAAGCATCTGGCCAGAAATTTCCTGGATACCCGAGTTTTCTTTCCCAAATGCTTCGCCCCTACGGACGGGGATATTTTTCACAAACGTCTAGAAGGGATACACGATGGGGGCGATCGCCACCGTCAAGACCCAGAACAGTAGATTCAAAGGAATGCCGACCCGCATGAAGTCGGTGAACTTGTAGCCACCGGGGCCATACACCATCAAATTGGTTTGATAGCCAATGGGGGTCGAGAAGCTGGCCGATGCGCCAATCATGATGCTGATGACGAACGGCATGAAGCTGACGTCCAGGTTCTGGGAGAGAGCCAACGCAATGGGAAAGACCAGCGCGGCGGCGGCATTGTTGGTGATGACTTCTGTAAAGATAGTGGTGACTCCGTACACCACAGCTAGAGCGAGATAGGGGTTGTCGCCTGCAATGCTGATGAATAGCTCGGCGATCGCCCCAGCCGCCCCCGTACTTTCGAGAGCTTTACCAATGCCCAGCGCCGCACCAATCACCAGCAGCACCGACCACTCAATGTTCTTCAAGGCACGGTTGGCCGAACAGCAGCCCAACACGATCATGGCGATGGCCGCAAGCGTGGCTGCCTGCAACATGCTCATCACCCCAAAGGACGCGAGTACCACCATTAGCGTGAGAATGGCGATCGCCCAGGGCGCTTTCTCGTGCTCCAGAGGTTGAGAGTCGGGAATGTCGCTCACCAGATAGAAATCGCGGGAGACGCGACGTTCCTCAATAAAAGAAGGATGGGCTTCGAGCAGCAGCGTATCCCCAGGACGGAGGCGGATGTCACCAATTTTTCCAGAGAGGCGATCGCCATTGCGGGCAACCGCCAGCACGACAGCGTTGTATTGACTGCGAAACTGACCTTCTCGAATCGTGCGTCCCACCATCGGACAGGTATTAGAGACCACCGCTTCGATCATGCAGCGCTCAGACCGAGGCACATCGAGCTTAAACACCTGATCCGTTGCAGGACTCAAGCCTCGCAGACGATGCAGGTCAATCACAGAATCAATCGCTCCCACAAACACAAGCTGATCGTGCTCTCTCAGCACTTCCTGGGGACTCACCGCTGGAATCAATTGTCCATTGCGGTTAATCTCCACCAGATACATGCTGGGCAAATGGCGGAGTCCGGCTTTGGCAATGGTTTGCCCCGCCAGCGGACTATTGGGGGAAACCACCATCTCAACCGTGTACTGGCGCGGATCGGCATCATCGCTCAGGGCAGGCTTACGGGTTGGCAGTAGCCAGCGCTGAGACACAACCAGCAATACCGTTCCGGCGATCGCACAGGGAAGACTCACCCACGTAATATCCAGCAGATTAAGACTGGGATAGTCCGTTTCTGCAATCAGGAGCCCGTTCACCACCAGGTTGGTGCTGGTGCCAATTAGGGTACAAACGCCTCCAAAAATGGCGGCATAGCTTAGGGGAATCATCAGCTTAGACGGGCTGATGCGCAGCTTTCGACACCACTCATTCACCACGGGGATGAACATCGCCACGACAGGTGTGTTGTTGAGAAACGCACTCATGCCAATCACCGGAACCATCAAGCGAATCATCGCCTTGGTGGGGCTCGACGGTCGGCCTAGAACCCGCTGTGAAATCCACGAGAGTCCGCCCGTTTGCTGAAGCCCCGCCACAACGACGTAGAGAACTCCCACAGTAATCATGCCGGAGTTGCTAAACCCCTCCAGGGCATCGCTTTCTCCTAAAATTCCTGAGAGCAGTAAGACCGCTAAGGCTCCCAAGAAAACAATTTCAGGAGCGAGTCGACTAAATGCATTGAGTAGAAAGGCCACCAGGGTAACCGCAATAGATAGCCATCCTTGCCAGGTGATGTCAATCGGAAGGTCGGCGGTGCTGAGGTAGTAGACGAAGGCGATCGCCAACACGCCCATCAGACCCGCGACCGCTAAGAGGCTAAAGTGCAGTGCATTTTTGGGTTTAAACCGCTGTAGGGGCCATACGCGCGATCGCAAGAGAAAACGATTAGTCATGGCAATCTAAGATGCTCCATCCATTGGACGTTATCGAGTCTTCCTTTTGAACAAAACGTATGCCCTATCGAGCATACGTTTCCGGGAAAGTGACGACTTGTTAATCAAAACCTACTGCAATCATATTCCAGGAAATGTGGAATTCACTTAAAATTCATTTAGGATTTGTGTGAAGATCAAGTGAGTTTTCCATAACAATTACTAGAAGGAGACTCCGTCCCCGTGGGACGGGTTTCGGTTTAGCCCAGGTTTCTTTGCTGAATCATGGCAAAATCAAGGCAAATATAAAGGAGAGATCATCGTCTTTCCACATCAGGAGACGCCCCATGACCAACCACGTCTCAGCAGCCGACCCATCCAAAGAATGGATCCAGCTGCTGACTCAGAACAGCTTCCTTTTTTATGACTTTGATGAAGCTTGGCTTGAACAATACCTGACGGGCGATCGCCTCAACCATGAGAAACTTTATTCCAATCGCCCCATCTACACAGCGTTTCGCCCGAATGAATCGCTGGGGCACCTTTATGTGGTGTTGTCGGGCGGTCCCGTGATTGTGCGGAGCACGCCGCTCGATCGCATCATTGCGCTGACCTATCCCGGCGGCTGTTTTGGCATGAGAAACCTGGATGTCAGCTACGGTAACGTGTGTCGGGCGTTTCCTAGCCTCGTCGAAGCGTATAAAACAACGGATGTCATCACCATTCCCACACCTGTCATTCAATCTTTGTATGAAGAGAGTGAGGTGTTCCGTACCCGATATGGGGTGTTGTTTGAGCTGCGAGAGAAATTTCAGTATCACTTGCTCAACTGTGGCACTTATCCTCCCCAGGCCGTGGCCTCTTTGTTGAGGGCTGTGATCTATCAGGAGCGATCGCTCTGCCATGACGAGAATCGGGAAGAATTCGTCTTTGATCTTCCCGTCGATATCATTTCTCGCGCCTGTCAGCTCAATCACCGGACTGTGGAGCAGGTGCTCAAAGGTATGGCCCAAATCAAGATGATCGAAACCGCCAAATCCTCTGATGCGGGAGGAGACTTAATTCGCGTCTTAAATCCAGAAGGGCTCAAAGAAGTCTATGGCACCACACGGGATAAGGTACCTTGGTGGCCTTTGAAGTAAGGGATAAGCAAAAATTAGAGTCCCTCTCGCTTTGGGGATTGCTGATTTTTGGGATGAATTTGTGTGTGGGAGTCGCGCACCGCGCGACTCCCACACACAAATTCATCCCCAGATTAAGCAACGCCTCTTTTTGAGTGACCGTCTCCTCAGCGAGGCTTCTATTAAGAACATCCCTCACCATCAGTAATGCCAAAAGTTCTCGCTGTAGGATTTATAGCGGTTTGCAACCGCGTTAAGCACAAAAACAGGTGTGTGTGGCTCAGAGAGCCCCACACACCTGCACTTAACCAACGCGCATAGCGCTTTAACGACGCCCAGGATAGAGGACACACCTTGGCAAACATCTCAACTGGCTAGAACAGATAGGTTGGGGCGCATGCCGTGCGTTCAAAACCTATCTGTTCTTCGTACTGTTCTTCGTAAGTTTTGCCCGGTCGTGGTAGAAGCAGGAGTTAACGACATGAAAACATTACCGTTTATCATTCAGCGGATTGTCTTTAAGGATGAGCCAGCGCTTCAATCGATTTCCTTTGACAAGCCGGACGACCACCCCGCTCAGTTGGTGACTATTGAAGATTCCCCCCCATCGGAGGCGACGATTCCGGGGTATTTTGTGATGAGCAGTGCCCCTCCCAACATTGACGAAAAGTCCAGTGAGCCGACAGTAGAAGCCCAACGCGCCAAAATTCGCAAAGATAACCGCAACGCCGCACTGGGCATTGAAGAAATTGCCCAACGCCTCTGTGAGGTTGGTCAGCAAGGACGCAACCCCGAGCTGATCATTACCGTGCACGGATACAACACCAGTCGTAGCTCCGTGCAGAACTGGTACAAAGACATTTTTCTGTATATCAATCGCTATGATGCGGCGATCGCCCGTCACGGCACTCAAGTCTTTCTCGGCTACCGCTGGCCCTCAGAAAATATCGAGCTTCAGCGGTTGGGCGAAGCACTCAAGGCTTTGCCACCTCTACCCCGTGACCTGCTGATATTTGGGTTGTTGTGCGGGTTAGCCATGTTCATTCTAGAATTTACGACCTTTCAGGAAACTCCCTACGGGTTTGTTCTGACGCTCATACTCGCGCTCTTTCTGCTGTTGGGCTTCATTATGCTGACGCTGGTGCTTCTGCGACTGGTGGTTTATTTTCGCGATCGCTACCGGGCTGACAATTTCGGTGTCTTAGATTTAGTCGAATTGCTTCGCCAGATTGATCGTCACGTCATTCGCTTAAAGGCACAGGATATTTTGAGTCAACATCACCCCAGTATTGATTCTCTCTCAGAAGAAGAAAGGCAAGAAGCGCAGCGATTCGCAGAAGACGCAGCCGTGTCATTCTGGAAAGACGAAAACCGGAAAATCAAGCTCTCCTTCCTGGGTCACAGCATGGGCGGATTTGTGGTGACAAACGTGATTCGTATTTTGTCAGATGTGTTTGATGCGAGATCTGTAGATAAGCAGCCAACCCCGAACGTTGGTTCAGTGTTTCAACTCGAACGACTGGTGTTAGCGTCTCCAGACATTCCTGTGCTAACTATCATTTCAAGCCGAGCCAATTTCTTGGCATCATCCTTGCGACGATTTACTGAATCCTATCTGTTGAGTAGCGAAGGCGATATTGCCCTGCGCATTGCCTCCACAGCGGCGAACTACATTGCGTTTCCCAGCCGATCCCAGTCACGGGGCTATCGATTGGGGAATGTCGCTCTAACCAAGAGCAAATTTACTCGTTCGGACAAAGTCGGAGGCATTATCAATCTGACGACTTTAGATCAGCAGTTTTATCTCGGTCGGCCCCTTGCAGAGGCGATCGCCCAAACCCCCGACAAAGTTCTGGAAAATCTGTTCGTCACCGCTAGACGATTCAAGGGAAAGGAGAATGAAACCGTCGCGGATTTGTTTCAACAGCAAACGAGTTGGAACCACGAAGTTGTTACTGTCGCAGATTTCTTCACCTTCTTTGATTTCACAGACTACAAAGATGTCACCTTTGATGTGAAAGAGAGTCATGCGAAAGAGACGGCTGCTGGCCGTGCCCCAGCTAATCGTCCTAAGGGAATCCTCACCCGTGCCCGCCAGGCCGACCGACTGAACGCATTGGACTATTTTTTGCTAACGCTAGACTATGTGCTGGGCAGCCGTGATGTTCACGGAGGCTACTTCTTGGGCCAGTTCAGTCAAGCCATGACCTATCGCATGTTGTTTCTTGGATTCACGGGCTACCTCAAAACCATTGATCCCGATCCTTCAATGGCGTTTGATCCCCATGTGGCTCTCAGCAAATTGCACCTCAAATGCAGAGATATGGGCATTCAGGGATTTCTATCCCCCATTCGGTATCGCGTGGATATTCAAGAGCGCCCCTTATCAGAAACGATTCAGGAGCTGTTGAATGCGATCGCCGACGAATCCGACGCTGAAACCAGCAAAAAAAAGTAACCGTCAACTTATCCCAATCGGCTATGAGGCGGCAGCGTTCCCCCACCCATCCGAGGAAAATTCACCCGCTCCCTACCTCCTACCGAAGAGGCTTTGCCAACAACTTCGCTCACCTCATGTTCCCTGAGCGAAGTCGAAGGGAACAAAGGTGTTACTCAACCCCTACAGAGGGTGGATGTTAGCGTTGCTCCGGATGCTCATCCCCTTTCGGATAAGCAGCTCCTAGCTGATTAATTGCTCGAATCAGGCTACACAAATTTCCATAATCGCGCTGGTTAAACTTCAGAACCAAGCGAGGAAGATGTTGAACGCTGGCATCCGTTTCTTGAGAAAGGGCTTGACTTTTAGTAATTCGTCCAGAGGTCAAGATATCGCTGAAGCTCGCATTTAGCTGCTCCACATCTGCATCCGAGAGTTCGTAATTTAAGCGAATCACGAGCTGGTCACCCACGTAGCGACTGGAATGAAAGACTCGGTAAAAGTTGATGATGGCTTTACAGGCGTCATCAATATTATCCACCAGGGTGTAGATATTGATGTCGTTGGGGCTGATTAAGCCTGCGCCCATTAGGCTCTCGCGGATATAGGCATCCCATTTGTCCCAATAGTGACGCCCAGGCTCATCAATCAGAATCAACGGCATGGGTTCGGCCTTTCCTGTTTGAATCAGCGTCAGACATTCAAACGCCTCGTCTTGCGTGCCAAATCCCCCTGGAAAGAGAACCAGCGCATCCGTTTCTCTGAGAAAGAAGAGCTTCCGCGTGAAGAAATATTTGAAATTGATGAGTTTGCGATCGCCCTCAATGTAGGGATTTGCGCCTTGCTCAAACGGCAATTGGATATTGAGGCCAAAAGAATTTTCGGCTCCGGCTCCTTCATTTCCTGCTTGCATGATGCCGCCACCTGCTCCAGTCATCACCATGAAGCCCATCTGAGTGATGCGGCGCGCGAATTCTACTGCCATTTGATATTCAGCCGTTTCCCGTGGAATGCGAGCTGAGCCAAAGATAGTGACCTTACGAATATGGCGGAAGGGATAAAGCACTCGAAACGCATTTTCCATATCTTGAAGCGATGCGTTTAATATCTTCCAATCAAGGCGATCGGCTTCAACTTCTGCCATACGAACCAGAGTAGTCAGCGCCTGTTGAATGAGAGTCCCGTTGGGAACCTGGCTCAACTGTCCCAGGAGTTGATTAATCTCAGCTTTAAGCGTATCAATCGCTTGAGAGGATGAGGAGAATGGAACCATCGTTGTTTCTCGCTTGATTAGCACCCTATTCTAGCGAGATATGAACCCTCGTGTCTCAGCAATCCTGTCGAGCTCAGCAATTCTCA
>JAYKJC010000621.1:0-4120 GCA_035285885.1 Leptolyngbyaceae cyanobacterium
GAGAAGGAACCGTTTCATCATATTTCGGTTCTCCTGAACGAGGCGATCGCCCATCTCTCACTCAAGCCGGGGGGGCGGTATCTTGATGCGACGGTCGGTGGGGGAGGACACTCATCCGCGATTCTCAGCGCCTATCCTGACACGACCGTTGTTGCGATTGACCAAGACGAACAGGCGATCGCCGCTGCTCAACACCGACTCGAAGCGTATGGCGATCGTGTCCAGTTTTGGCAGGGCAATTTCTCAGACTATGATCCGGGGGCGCAGCGATTTGACGGAGTTTTGGCGGATTTGGGCGTCAGTTCGGTGCAGTTTGACCAGGCCGATCGGGGGTTTAGCTTTCGTCAGGACGCGCCACTCGACATGCGGATGAACCGCGATCAAGACCAGTCTGCGGCTGACATCATCAACCATGCCGATGAAACGGAACTGGCGAATCTGATTTACCAGTATGGAGAAGAGCGCTTGTCTCGGCGGATTGCCCGCGCCATCGTGCAATCGCGTCCCCTATCAACGACCAGCGAACTGTCACAACTGATCTGGAAGACCGTTCCCAGCTCCTATCGGCATGGACGCATTCACCCTGCCACACGGACTTTTCAGGCGTTACGCATTGCGGTGAATCGAGAACTGGAGGTGCTGCAATCGTTTTTGGGGCGATCGCCCCACTGGCTCAACGCAGACGGACGACTGGTGATCATCAGTTTTCACAGCCTGGAAGACCGCATCGTCAAGTATGCGTTCCGCGAAAATCCTGCCTTGAAGGTGGTGACGAAGAAGCCCATTGTGCCGTCAGAAGAGGAGTCTTCTGCGAATCCTCGGGCTCGCTCAGCCAAGCTACGGGCAGCGCAACGGCAAGAATCCGATTCGTGATCTGCGTACTTAAAAATAGGGCGGTGGGCGCAGCCCACCGCCCCTCTCCTAAAATTCGTGTGGGTTATGAGCGTCGTTTCAGCCAAACAGCCCGCAGCCCGGCGAACTTTGCCCCTTCATAGTCTTCCTTCATGCTATCTCCGACGTGCCAGGCGGCATGGGGCGGGCAGGCGTGTTTTTCCAGAGCCCGGTCAAAAATTTTGAAGTCTGGTTTTGCTGCTCCGACTTCAGTGGAGAGGGTGATGGATGAAAAGAACGGTGAAAGCCCAAGCGCTTCTAGCACGCGATGAATTCTGGAGTCAAAGTTGGAAATGATGCCCAGTTCAACACCCTGCTCTTTCCAGTATTTAAGCGTGTGAAGGGTTTCTGGATAGAGGTGCCACGGAGCCTCGGTGGCAAAGTAGGCGTACAAATCATCAAAAAATTGATCGAAGTCGGTGAACTGATCGAGGGTGCCCACCTGTTCGAACGTTTGGAGGGCGATCGCCCTCCACCACTGAAATTCCCGATGGGGAATGGAGGTAATCTCGGCTCCTGGAAACGCCATGGGAGGAGCTTTGCGAAACGATTGAAAAAACGCCTGATTCAGCAACGCCGGATCAGATTTCACGCCATGCTTCTGGGCAATGAGGTCATAGCTCTCGCCCACACTTCCCTCAATACCAAATAGGGTGCCAACGGCATCAAAAAAAATAACCTTCGGTGGATTTTGATAAAAGGGCATGGCCAGGAGTGAAACAACGACTCAAAACGGGACTGGACAGATGCTGGGTGGAGACTGGGCGAGAACTGGGCAAATTAAATGGGCGGATTAAATGGGCGGACTAAGTCGGCATCAAATCGCGCAGTGGTTTCATGATCCAGTTCAGCCCCACTTTCATCTGATGATCGAGGGTTGGCATTCGATACAGGTAGGCGAGCCGTCGAGCAACATGCGCCAGGGGACCATCTAATGTGATGCCCAGCCCTGCTAACGCAGCAGTACCAGTGCCTAAGGTTAGCATTTCTCCTAAATTTTGGTATCGGAACGGGAGGAGCGATCGCCCGGTTGCAGACGCCCAAATGTTCCAGGCCGCATACTGAGCCTCCTGAAGAGCCGCCTGGGCGGATGCAGGAATGCTCTGTCCTTCCGCGTCTTGACATGCGGCCAGGTCACCCAGCGCAAAAATATCCGGATGGTCAATGACCTGTAAGGTTGGGGTGACTTTAATTTGCTGGCGATCGGTTTTGGGGAGGGACACGGCCTGAACCGTTTCAGAGACTTTGTTGCCAATGGTCCACATGACGATGTCAACGGGAATCGTATCGACCTGATTTTTGTAGTCCAGGGTGATAGATGAGTCCTCGATGTTGGTCAGCGTTGTTTCGAGGTCAACCCAAACCTTTTGGTCGTTGAGGGCTTTCAGCGCAGCTTTTCGATTAAATTCGGGTGATGTGCTAAGAATTTGGGTGCTTTTCTCAATAATGCGAACTCGACCGCGATCGCCCAACCGTTCCGCAATTTTGCAGGCCAGTTCAACCCCGCTGTAGCCACCGCCGACAATCGCCACTCGAATTTTGTCTGCGTCAGACTGTTCAAGCATGCGCAGCTTTTCTTGCAGTCGATAGGCATCAGCAATGGTGCGGAAAGGAATCGCATGTTGCTCCGCACCGGGAACAATGGTTAAAGGCGTTTCTCCACCCAATGCAAGCACCAGAAAATCATAGGAAATGGAGGGCTTATCTCCATCCAGGTGGACGCATTTTTGCTCGATATCGATGCTTGATACTCCAGCCTGTTGAAATCGGATGCCCGTATTCGCTAAGAGTTCAGTATAGGGAGGCGCAATTTCCCAGGTTTGCAGTTCTCCAGTAATCAGCTCATAGAGTAATGGGGAGAATACGAAGCGATCGCCCTGATCCACCAGAGTAATCTCAGGTTGATGGGAGGCGTCCCACGAAAAGGACAGCAAATTGAGCGCTGTGTAGAGCCCACCAAATCCGCCACCGAGGATGCAGATTTTCGGAGTTGAATGCACGGATGCCTGTGCCATAGGAGTGACATACACGATAAAACGTCGTCGTTTATCAGCATAGACTAAACTTCATAGGGCTGCGAACCGCTATAGTAGCCAAGAGATACCTGTGTGTTAGATAGATGCGGATTTGCGGCACGCTCATTTGAAAGTTGATGAGACGATCGATGTACTGATCAATTGATGTACCGATCACATGAGTCTCTCAGGGGTTACCCCCAGGGGCTCGAATAGAGGAAATTTGCTTGAACCTTTTGCCTGAACTATTTGAACGCCTAACTTTATGACCCCTATTTCTCAATCAATTCATCAAGAAGGAGCAGATCACCCCCAGCTGAGCTTCTGGACAAAGCTGTCGTATGGTATCGGGACGATTGGCACATCAGCGACAGGAAGCCTGCTGGCATTCTTATTTCTGTATTTCCTCACAGATGTGGCAGGCATTTCAGCGGCTCTCGCAGGTAGCATCTTGATGATTGGCCAAATCAGCGATGCCATTAGTGACCCGATTATTGGACTGTTGAGCGATCGCACCCAATCGAAATGGGGCAGACGCTATCCCTGGATTATTGCAGGTGCCGTTCCCTTTGGGCTGTCCTTTCTCCTCCTGTGGTTGATTCCGTCTAATAATCAATGGGTGTTATTTGCCTACTACGTCATCATCGGCATCATTCTCAAAACCGCATTTACAGCCGTCTATCTGCCCTATGTCTCGCTCACGCCCGAGTTAGCAAAAGACTATAACTCGCGCACCCGCCTCAACAGCTTTCGGTTCAGCTTTTCCATTGGCAGCAGTATTCTCGCCCTGGCCCTTTCAAGCATTGTCTTTCATCTGGTCGAAAATCCTGCCCGTCGGTATGTCATTTTGGGCGTTATCGGGTGCTTGCTCTGCATCATTCCCCTCTACATCTGTGTGTTCGGCACCTGGAAAGCCGTCCGACACTCCGAACAGCAATACTCCGCGCCTTCAAAAGCCGCAACGCTCCCCATCCACGAACAGCTTCTCATTGCCTTCACCAACAAGCCCTTCCTCATTGTTGTTGGCATCTATCTGTGTTCCTGGCTAGCGGCTCAAATGACGGCTGTGGTCATGCAGTATTTTGTTGTGAGCTGGATGGGGCTCAAATCCGCCGACTTCACCAACTTTGCCCTCGTTGTTCAAGGCACGGCACTGTTGATGCTGTTTGTTTGGAGTGCGGTGAGTCAGCGCATTGGCAAACGAGCAGTGTTTT
>JAYKJC010000622.1:0-7035 GCA_035285885.1 Leptolyngbyaceae cyanobacterium
CAACCCTCGACCGGATTGAGTCCCACGACACAGACTTGAACTGCTTTACTGAGGTTCTTGCTGAGTCAGCCTTAGCTTCGGCCAAGGCCGTTGATCGGGCGATCGCCGATGGCACCTCTCCTGGCCCCCTTGCGGGCGTTCCCTTTGCAGTGAAGAATTTGCTGGATATCGAGGGCGTGACGACCCTGTCAGGGGCAAAGATTGAGCAAGATTCTCCCCCAGCGCAACAGGACGCGACGGTGATTACCCGTCTCAAGGAGGTGGGGGCGGTGCTGATCGGTGCCCTCAACATGGACGAGTATGCTTACGGCTTTGTCACAGAAAACAGTCATTTTGGCCCTACGCTGAATCCCCATGATCGAACTCGGGTGGCAGGGGGCTCCTCGGGAGGATCAGCCGCGTCGGTCTCGGCTGGACTGGTGCCCCTGACGCTTGGATCGGATACAAACGGTTCGATTCGAGTTCCGGCGTCTTTTTGCGGCATTTTCGGACTGAAGCCCACCTACAGACGAATTTCACGGGCAGGGGCATTTCTGTTTGCTGCGAGTTTTGACCACATCGGGCCATTTGCTCGGTCGGTGCGGGATTTGGCCGTTGCGTTCGATGTGCTGCATGGATTTGACCCACAAGATCCCATCAGTTCGCCTCGTCCCATTTCTCCAGTCATGCCGCATTTGGACAACGGACTGGAGGGGCTGCGGTTGGCGATCGCCGATGACCACTTCGATCGAGGCATGGAACCTGTTGTTCGTGCAGGGCTAGAGCAGGTGACGAAAGCGCTGGGAGTGACCCAAACGGTGACTATTCCTGAAGCGAAACGGGCACGAGCCGCCGCCTACATCATCACCGCATCGGAGGGCAGCAATCTGCATTTGGCAAATCTTAAAAAGCGAGCCCAGGACTTTGACCCTGCCACGCGCGATCGCTTTCTCGCAGGAGCGATGATTCCGGCGAGCTGGTATGCTCAGGCTCAGCGATTTCGCCAATGGTACCGAGATCGCGTCCTCGAACTCTTCCAGGATGTGGATGTGATTCTGGCACCCACAACTCCCTGTCCGGCGACCAAAGTCGGGCAGGTGATGATGACCATTGATGGAGTGGAGGTCAAAGCCCGTCCAAACATCGGACTGTTTACTCAACCCCTCTCCTTCATTGGTCTGCCCATCGTATCTGTCCCAGTGCAGCAGCCAGGAGAACTCCCCGTCGGCGTTCAGGTGATTGGCGCTCCCTACCAAGAGGCGAAGGTGCTGCGGGTCGCACGAGTTTTGGAAGCGCAAGGGGTAGTGTCAGGGGCGATCGCCCTGCCCCCGGCTTAGCCCCAAGCTCAGATAAATCAGAAGTATTGAACAGAGGAGTACGTTCTTCAAAATGATGCAGCGTCGTTGCGTATCCAGTGGAACCCCGTGGGAAGAGAAAAATGCCTATTCTCGGGTCGTCAGAGTTGGCCCTTTTGTCTATGTGTCAGGCACGACCGCATCGGATGCATCTGGCACGATTCAGCATCCGAATGATGCCTATGGGCAAACCGTTTATGTACTCCGCAAGATCGAAACGGCGCTTCAGTCGGTCGATGCGTCTCTTGACCATGTTGTGCGAACAACCGTCTACGTGACCAACATGGATGATTTTCCCCACGTTTCTAAAGCTCATAAAGAATTTTTCGACCGCATTCGTCCAGCCAATACGCTGCTTGAAATCAGCCGACTGGCGACACCTGAAATGCTCGTCGAGATTGCCGTAGATGCCGTGATTCATGACTAGGACTTATGCATTTTTGGAGATGGGAATGGTGTACGACTGGATTGTGATTGGGAATGGGCTCACAGGGTCAGCGGTGAGTTATGAACTGGCGGCGAACGGTCAAACTGTTTTGTTGGTTGATCGGCATGGGTCACCCCAAGGCGCGACACGATTTAGCTATGGAGGCATTGCCTATTGGTCGGGCACAACGCCTCTGCTGAAGCAGTTGTGCCAAGAGTCGCAAGAGCAGTATCCACAATTGTCGGCAGAACTTGACTACGACATTCAGTTTCGAGAATTGGATTTGGTGCTGACGGTTGCTGACGATGATGATCCAGCCGCCTACACCGACCGATGTAGCCAGTACTTGGTTGCACCGACCCAGCTCTCGATCGATGAAGCGCTTGACCTCGAACCGATGCTGAACCGATCGGCGTTGTCTGGGGCGTTCACCACCAAGCACGGCAACGTCAAGCCTGAGGAGCTGATTGCTGGATACAATAACGCCTTTAAGCGACTCGGAGGGGCGATCGCCATTGCTCAGGTGAAGGGATTCCAGAGACAGGGCGATCGCCTCACGGGCATTCTCACTGATCAGGGCACGTTTTCAGGCGCAAATGTGTTGGTCAGCAATGGGGCGTTGGCGCGATCGCTCCTGCGGGACTCTGGCATCCACATTTCACAGTGCTTTAGCCATGCAGAACTGATCGAAACTCCTCCTCTTGAACATCAACTCCGCACCATCGTCATGCCCATGAACATCCAGCGGTTTGCCCTCGAAGCGACCGCAGGGGCTCCTGAGACGGATGCGCTATGGGATGAAGATGGTCATGAGGTGGTTCCACCAATTTTGGATACAGGAGCCGTGCAGTTTTTGGATGGAACGATTCGCTTTGGCCAGATCAGCCGCGCTCTTACCGACCCGGATGCTGTTATCGATGCGGCTCAGAGCGAACAAGACATGCGAGACGCGGTGGGGTACGTGCTGCCTGAGCTGAAAGACGTGACTGGAACCTGGCATCGTTGCTTGGTGTCCTTTTGTGGCGATCGCCTCCCCCTGATTGGCCCCATCCCCAGCACTGACGGCTTGCATATCTTTTCTGGATTCAGCAATCCCTTTGCGATTCTGCCGCCTCTTGCCAAGCGCTACGCAGCTCACGTCTCCGGAGACCCTGACGATATCATCACACGCCTGTCTCCCGACCGCCCCAGTTTGAAACTTACTTAGAATGAAACAAGAGGTGTGAGTAATTAGTCGTCAAGCCGTTATTAAAATGATGCTGCGACGAACCCTTGATGAGCATTATCTTGCCAAGAAATCAGTGTCATAGCACAACTTCCGTAAGCTCTCTTTGCTTCCACCAAAGGCAATGCGCATCTGCTCGCTTTTGGGTGTTGCTGTTTTTGAATACTGTCGTATAGCCGTTTGCAGTCGCGTTAAGCATAGAAACAGCTATGTGGGGCGCACTTCGCCCCACATAGCTGTACTCAACCAACGCGCATAGCGCTATGAGTGGTCGTCATGAAGTAGAGATATTCAGACGTGCAGGCTTCCCACACGTCTGAATATCTTTATACATTAGCCGCATTTTTGATTTCTAGCTGGACATCGACGAGGCCACTCTGCGCTAGAAGTTGGATCAGACCGAGAATATCTTTCTCGGAGGGTTGACAATCGGAGTAAGTTTCTTTGAGAACGGATTGATAGATTTCTTCAATCGTCGTAGGGGTTTGAATAAGACTCATCACACGCGGGTATGTGACGTTTTGAGCAGGACTCAGGCGATGTCTGAGATCGTGACTGACGGAATGATGCGCAATTACTTTTGCCAAATGCTTCTTAACGGCAACGATGAGTGAATGGGTATGAGGAAAAGAGTTAGAAGATGTCATGGAATTGTTTCCTGAAGATAATGTGAAAAATTAGGTAAGAACAGGTAAGAATAGCAATTAAATGGCTAAAGAGAGCCATTGAGTAAAGAAGGAGTCAGATGCTTTATTGTTTCTGAATCGAAGCTGAATGAACGGATTGTGGCTCGTTGGGGGGCGTAGGGTGGGGCGTGTGGGATGGGGCACTCAAACGTTCTTTCAGAATGCGGTAGAAAAACAGCGGATTACCGAGAATATATCGCTTCCACAACCGCTGAGGCTCTGACAAAAATCGGGTGAGCCATTCGAATCCTAAGTTCGTGGCCCACTGGGGGCCACGGTAAACCGTGTCGGTGTAAAAATCGAGGCAGGCTCCGAGGGGAAGAAACACCTTCGCATCAATGCGATCGATATTCTTCGCAATCCATTCTTCTTGAAGGGGCATGCCAAAGCCGACGTATAAAACATCAGGCTTAAACTGATTAATTTGCTCGATAATCGCGTCGTTTTCGGCACCCGTTTTCTGAAAATACCCATGATGACCCTGGATGTTAATGGTGGGGGCGATCGCCCTCAACTTCTCGATTGCTTTTGTGGTCACACCGGGTTTTCCTGCCAGCAGAAAGACGGAGGCACCCCCCTTGTCACAGGCTGAAATCAGGTCTTCGATATAGTCAGGACAGGTCATGCGATGGCAGGATTGGACGCAATTTCCCAAAAGCCTGCTGCCTAGCAACACCCCAAAACCGTCACAGAAGACTAAGTCAGAACGGTTAAGAAAATCCCGGTACCAGGACAATTCGTGGGCAAAGTTTGCCGCTCGGACGTTCACATTTCCAACAATTGTTTTCTTATCTTGCTGAGTTGAATTAACGATAAATTGAATGAGTTCTTCAACCGTGACTTTATGAAATCGGGTTTGAAAGAGACTCACTTCTTCAAAAGCCTGCACCGTCATCGATTACTCCTTAATAAAAAATTGGGCGTTGCTTAATTTGGGGATGAATTAAAAATTTGCGATCTGCCAATGCCTTACGGTAGGGGCAATAGCCTTGCGGCATGGCTTCGCTAAGGCAATGCCATGCCCCTACGAAAATCATCCCTCGAATCAGCAACGCAAAAAATTGAGGTAGACGAGTTAGCCGTTCATAAAGGGAAGCGTCTTTAAGCCATCGAGCGATCGCTCATCGGTGACGTGAGGCGGATGGGCCAAAATAGCTTCAAGTTTGGCGGTCATCTCGCGCATGCGGGCAATCCAGCTATGGTGATCAATCGCAATCTGACGGGCTCGTTCACCCATGTAGTTCATCTGTGAACGGAGATGATAGGCCAGTCTCAAGGCTCGTTTCAGGTCTTCCTTATCTCCAGGTTCAAAGAGGAACCCCGTCTCACCGTCTTGGATAGTTCGCTTTGCATCTTCAAACGCAGATGCCACAATGGGTTTCGCCATAGCCATATATTCATAGAGCTTAAGAGGCGAGTGATACATCTTACCCACCTGGAGCTGAATCTGTCCGGTGTAGCCCACGTCAAACCCTGCAATGTAGCTGGGAACGTCTGCCCAGGGCACCTGTCCAATAAACTTGACGGTATCTGCAATGCCGAGAGCTTTGGCTTTGGCTTCCCATTCTGCTCGCATGAGACCGTCACCGACAACGACAAAGGCAATGTAAATATCTTCAGTGCGAAGTTCGGCGATCGCCTCCAGCAGTAAGTCAAGTCCGTGCCAGGCATAGAGACGCCCTACAAAGCCAATGGTAAATTCTGTGAATAACCGCTCAGGAGCATGGTAGGACGGATGGAACTGTTCTGTGTCTACGCCATTGGGAACCACAATCACCTTTTGAGAAGGAATGTTTGCCGCTTCAACAATCAGTTCTTTTAGCGCATCGGTGACACAAATCAGCGCGTCACAGTTTCGATACGCCTGAAGCTCCATTTTCTGAGCCAGTCCAGTCAATGCGGTGGTTTTGCGTTCTGTCTTTGCTTCGTAAAACAGCGGCGCATGGGTTTCGAGCACCCACGGCATTCCATGACGCTTAAAGGGCATCCCGAGTGCCTGGAAGGGGGCAAATCGTTCGTATACCCAGTCAACGTCATGCTGAAGCTCATGCCATGCCTGTCGGGCATATTTTGCGCCCAAGGCAATGCGTGCGGCATCTAACACGAGAGACTTGGCAAATCCGCCGCTCATGGATGTTTCAGACTTACCTGTGACCATCGACTTGGGCAGGCGATCGCCCACAATAAATCGCTTTACCTGCCATCCAAGAGTCTGTTTGGCTTGAAGACAGCCGAGGATATGGGCACGGGGACCGCTAATTTCTGCATCGTGACGAGTTGAGATTCGGGGTGCGCCACTGAGATATCCCAGTCGCTGTTTCAAGATAGAGTTGGGTGGCATGGTTCGTGTCCTAGAGCGTGAGCAAATAACGTCGCTGGTAGATGGAACCGAACCCTGATTGAATATGAATTAACTTAGAAGGTGTTCTTAACAATCGGCTTTCAGATGAACGCCGTAGCTGCTTTAGAGGTGGACGAAGAAGATTGAGCTCTCTCGATAGAGGTAAGATAGAGTTCTTCGAGCTTTTGCGTTTGTTGCTTGAGGTCGAAGTTTTGTCGTACCCATACTTGCCCCTCTTGGCTAAAGCGTGTCCACAGAGTGAGGTCATTCAAAAGCTGGAGCAGGTATGGAGCTAAGGTTTCGGTGTCTTTCTCAGGGGCTAAAAAACCCGTTCGACCGTGGGCGATCGCCTCTGGAATCCCTCCACTGGCAAAACTAACCACGGGTAACCCCATTGACTGAGCCTCCGCAAACACAATGCCAAACGCTTCAGCATCACCCGATTCTGCAATAATGCTGGGTACGCAGAAAACCTGCGCTTTGTTCATCCATTCTCGAACCTGATCAGGAGATTGGATTCCGAGAAACCGATAGCGCTTGAGCTGCGAACGAGCCTGGTTTTCTAGCTCAGATCGCAATGGGCCATCACCGACAATGACCAGCTCAACATCCGGTCGTGTCTGTTGAACCTGAGCCATGGCCTGAATCAAATAGGTGCATCCCTTCTTTTCGACCAATCGCCCGGTAAACAACACAATGGGCTCACGCTGCACCGTTGGATCAGGAGAAAACTTTTCTGTATCCACCCCGATATAGTGAACGACCAGCTTTTCGGGAGGAAATCCCTGGTGCAGCATCTGACCTCGAATGAAGTCAGAAACGGCGATGAACTGAGTCGCTTCTCGTTGGAGAACGGACCGTCGCTTTAGATAGGTGCGATGGCTAAGCGTAGACTGCTGGGCGATCGCCTCCTTCATTGTCACGTCGTATCCATGAAAAGAGACGAACAGAGGCACAGACAGGTTCCGCATCAACGGTAAGGCTCGAACTCCGTCTGGCCCAAAGTGGGCATGAATCAGGGA
>JAYKJC010000623.1:0-4105 GCA_035285885.1 Leptolyngbyaceae cyanobacterium
GTTCCCAGCGTCTCGCTGGGAACGCCCGCGAGAGCCTCTGGCTCCCGTTCAAATGGAGCCAGAGGCTCCCGCAGCGGTTCCCTGCCAGAGTCAGGGAACCAGAAATTAGAGACCGCTAAACACATACCGGGCTGCGCCCGCCGCACCCCTCTCTCTGGGATTATGGGTATTTTATTTTCCCGCAAGTCCCTAATCAAAAGAGATTAGGCTAGAAGTCCCACATGCGCTGAAGGAGACATCCGACCCCGAGCAACAGCCCGCTCCAGAAGTGAAGTTCCACAGCGATGAATTTGCAGCGGCTGACCTGTGCGGGACTGTCGTGATGCGTGGCGACAAAGCGATAGAGTTTGCGGGCAAGGGGAAAGCTCAGCAGCATCAGAAGACTCGCAACAGGTAACAGCCTGAGTCCAACGAACCCGATCAGCAGGATGTACACACTCACCGTTGACCCGGTCAACCATTGTGAACCTCGTTGAGTTCCCAGTCGGACGATGGGCGATCGCTTGCCTGCGGCCACATCATCCGCGACTTGATGAAAATGGGAGCAAAAAAGAATGATGCTCGTTGTCATGCCAATGATGATGGACGCTGCCAAATTTGCAGTCGAATTCCACGTTTGAGCCTGACTGTAATACGCAGCGGTTAACGCCAATGGGCCAAACGTGATGAAACAGATGGGTTCTCCTAAACCCAGATACCCCAGACGAAACGGAGGCCCCTGATAGCTGTAGCCCAACGCGCAACACAGCACAACAATGCCCAGAATCGTCCAGTCTTGCTGCCACCAGGCGATCGCCACAATGCCCAGAATGCCCACGATCAGAAACAGGGTAGACAGCCAGAAAATCAGCGCTCGATTGCCCGTCAGATTGACGAGCGAGTGATGTTTATTCTGATCAATCCCGGTGTCCGAATCAAACACATCATTGCTGGCGTTGAGCCAGGCGATGATCAGAATGGCCGATAGCAAAAACGTTAAGAAGATGCGCCAGTGAAGAACTCCGGTGTCAGAAGCGGCGATCGCCGTCCCCACCCAAATTGGAATGACCGCCACGGTATACATCGGCGGTTTGATCGCCGCCATCCAGAGCTTTGAACGCGAAATATCAGTTGGAGAAGGGAGCATCGTGCTGCTTGCTTGCCCAGCCTTATTCAGCTCTTCTGACCGTATGTTGGGCGCACTGTTTTCACCGGACAATTCAATCGTCATAGCCTCTTCATTCACTGTTATCAAGCCAGTTCCGTCGAATGAGACACACTGGTTAAACCTGACCTTCTTTGCTTCAGACAGGGTCTAAAGGCGTATTGTATCGGTTTTAGAGGCTACACAACGTTGCATTTCATGATGAACTGTAGAGACAGTGTTTCAAGATTGTGCATCTGAGTTTTTATAGAAGGTGTTGAGCCGTATACAGAACTTACCTATGGATGCATTGCACATCAACGGAATCCGCGCCTATGGCTATACAGGCGCACTACCAGAAGAACAGGTGTTGGGGCAGTGGTTTGAGGTCAACGTGACTCTGTGGCTCGATTTATCTAAGGCTGGGCAGAGCGATCGCCTCTCCGACACTCACGATTACAGCCGCACGGTTCCCGCGATTCAGGCACTCATTCAATCGTCGCACGACAAACTGATTGAGACCCTGGCAGAGGCGATCGCCCAAATGGTCTTACAAGACCCATCGCTTCATCAAGTGCGCGTGCAGTTAGTAAAGCTCACCCCACCTGTTCCCAACTTTGCTGGGAACATCACCGTCGATATTACGCGCAGCAAAACTTAGAACCAGACAGCAAAAAACCTAAGAAATTTTGCCCTCGCCTAAAAAATCACAGGGGACTAAGCAGCGCTGCAAACTGTTTTAGGTTCAGGTAAGGGCTCATGGGATGACTCATAGGCCATGACCAGCGACTCAAGAGCTTCGATCCCCTGGCTAACCGCTATCTCATAGGTTTCACCGTGAGTTCGCCACTGCTGTCCCGGAAAATCGGGAAACCCGACCAAGAAGCAGGAGTCTTCTTCTGACCACTGAATCACCATCTGGTACTTAAGTTGATTCATCATGTTGGCGACTCTCCACTTTCAGAATGGCACTCAGAATCTCTTTTTCCTGATATGGCTTAGCATCTGCACCGTCCTTCCCGGCAACCGTTATCTTGCCTAAATACAGCGGATGAATCCAGTTTGTGTGACTTCCCTTGCCTGGACGTTCCTGGAACCCCGCCTTGCGTAACATCTGCTTGAGTTCTCTGATCTTTCTAGGCATGGCCACAGAGTTCTAGCACACACACGTACATTATTCCTCAAGACAGAGTCCCGAAAACATCATTGCCAAAACAAGCAATCCTAACGGTCTACAGATCCCATGATGATGTCGATGCTTCCAAGAATCGCCATGATGTCTGCAACCTTCACGCCCTTGAGCAGGTGAGGCAGAATCTGGAGATTATTGAAGTCAGCGGCACGGATCTTCCAGCGCCAGGGGAAGACATTGTTGTCGCCGATGATGTAGATGCCCAACTCGCCCTTGCCGCTTTCTAAGCGGACGTAGTGCTCTCCTTCAGGAATTTTGAAGGTGGGCGGAATCTTCTTCCCAATAAACTGGTAGTCGGGGCCATTCCACTCTGATTTTGGGCCAGTGGCCATCCGCTGAGCCTCCAGGTTTTCATAGGGCCCACCGGGAATTCCTTTCAGAGCCTGTCGAATAATCTTGACCGACTCTCGCATTTCTGCAATGCGAACGACATAGCGAGCGAAACAGTCGCCTCCGGTGTCCCACTGAATGTCCCAGTCAAAGTCGTCGTAGCATTCGTAATGGTCTACTTTACGTAAATCCCACTTGACGCCCGAAGCTCTCAGCATTGGGCCAGAAAGCCCCCAATTAATGGCTTCTTCTCTAGAAATGACGCCGATGCCCTCAATCCGACGACGGAAGATGGGATTGTTGGTGATGAGACGCTCGTATTCATCAACCTTTGGAAGAAAATAATCGCAAAAGTCTTCGCACTTATCGATCCAGCCGTAGGGCAGGTCAGCCGCCACTCCCCCGATGCGGAAGTAGTTATTGTTAATCAACCGCGCGCCCGATGCTGCTTCCCACAGGTCGTAGATCATTTCCCGCTCTCGGAAAATGTAGAAGAAAGGCGTCTGTGCGCCCACATCAGCCAGGAAGGGGCCAAGCCAGAGCAGGTGATTGGCAATCCGATTCAGCTCCAGCATGATGACGCGAATGTAGCTGGCGCGTCTGGGTACTTGAATATCAGCCAATTTCTCAGGTGCATTCACCGTGATCGCTTCATTGAACATGCCTGCGGCGTAGTCCCAACGGCTGACATAGGGGACGAACATGGTGTTGGTGCGGTTCTCTGCAATCTTCTCCATGCCTCGATGCAGATAGCCAATAACAGGTTCACAGTCAACCACATCCTCACCGTCGAGCGTCACGATCAGGCGCAAAACCCCGTGCATTGAAGGGTGATGCGGTCCCATGTTGATGACCATGGGTTCTGTTTTCGTTTCGATCATGCTCATAGGTTAGGAATCTCCTAGGGTTGAGAAGTCAAATACGGAAGCTTGCAAAGGATTCAAGATTTATCTTAGCGTTAGCGGGTGCGTAGTACCACGCATGCAATAGATATACTTCCTTATAAAGCGTATACCTTCTTATTATAAAAAGAGATTGGGTTATGGAAAGGGTCGTCACCCAAGGATTCAACGCCCCTATCTGCTTATTTTCGTTCTCCATTCAGTTCTCACTTCAATGGAGTCAATGGAATACACAACGTGGCAAACTTCTCCAAATGAGAGATTCGTAAGAGATTCGTAACTGTGGCACATGCAAATCCACTAGAGAAGGAACCGTTTCATCATATTTCGGTTCTTCTGAACGAGGCGATCGCCCATCTCTCACTCAAGCCGGGGGGGCGGTACCTTGATGCAACGGTCGGTGGGGGAGGACACTCATCCGCGATTCTCATCGCCTATCCTGACACGACTGTTGTTGCGATTGACCAGGACGAACAGGCGGTCGCCGCTGCTCAACACCGACTCGAAGCGTATGGCGATCGCGTCCAGTTCTGGCAGGGCAATTTCTCAGACTATGAT
>JAYKJC010000624.1:0-6507 GCA_035285885.1 Leptolyngbyaceae cyanobacterium
TTTCAGTCTCAGAGCCATAGACACCATCTGAACTGACAGAGTACCCTAGCTCGTTAAGCCTCTGTTGAAGTGACGTCACTGCACTCCCTCGATCCCCTAAACGAAGGACATTAACGCTACCCGATCCTAAAATTTGAGCCTCAGCGATCCGTTCCACTGATAACAGGACGCCACACGCCAATACAGGAGCGAGTAAAGAAACTTGCAGCACTTTCCACACAATGCCCCGAACACCGTTCAACTTTTCTCTCGTAGGGTGTTTAGGGAACTTCATGGATGAGTGACTGCAACAAGACGATTGGCGTCCGATCAGGGTTTTCATGATGCCTACCGAATAAGGAAATAGGTGTATGGAAGACGGCACCGATACTCTACCCTATTTCCTTTGATTTGCGCTAAATTCTTTAAATTTTCGTTGACGATTCGCTTCGAAGATGAGAAGGGAAACGGCGATCGCCACATTTAGCGACTCTACATCCGTCGCGGTTGGAATGCACACACGAACGTCCGATAAGCCAATCACCGCATCGGATAGGCCCGCTCCCTCATTTCCTGCAACAATAATCGTCGGAACCGTTAAATCAACATCCCAATACGCCTCAGAGGCATTTGGCAAGGTTGATACGATTTGTATCCCTGCTTGCTTCGCTTGGGAGAGATCATCACAGAGCGCCGAACTTGCGGTCATGGCCAGACGGAACCATTGCCCAGCAGACGCCCGCAGCACTTTGGGATGATCCAGATCAACGCTCGTGTCACTTACCCAAAGTCGGTCAACCCCTCCAGCGGTGGCTGAACGGATGATTGTTCCGACATTCCCTGGATCTTGAATGGCTTCCAATGCGACTCCCAACTGAAGATCTGGAAGCCCTCTATGCTGAAGCCCTGAATGTGCAGGAACAGGAACCTCAGAGCCTTGAACGACCTGATTGCCGACAGGTTGTGTGCTAAGTAGCCGGGGGGCGATCGCCACAATTCCATCCGGACTCACCGTTGTGGCGATCGCCACCATCACCTCATCCGTCACAGTCTCACAGCGAGGAACAAGCGTCTGAATCTGTTGCCAGAGAGCCCCATAGCGATCCTGCCAGTTGGGTGTACAGCACACCGTTTGAAGAGGCCAACCTGTGGCGATCGCCTCTTCAATCAAATGGGTTCCTTCAATCAAGAAGCAGTGCTGGCGATGCCGCTCCTTAGAGCGATGCAATTTTCGAACCTGCTTGATCAATGGATTCTGAAGACTGCTTATCATCCTGTGATCAAACGGTACTTGTACGCTTCAACCAACACGAGAAAAGTCCAGCGATACGCCGAAAGCTCCAACCCTCAATTCCTCTTAAAAATGCGGAACCCGGGACTTGAACCCGGATGTCCTTTTAATCAGACACTAGAACCTGAATCTAGCGCGTCTACCAAGTCCGCCAGTTCCGCAATTGTATGGACTAATTTTTAGTCATGGACTAACTATAGTGGCGTAAGACGGAAAAACAGTCAATACTTTGGAAGAATCTCTAATAAATGTTCGTTCGCTAGACGCTGTGGGCTTCTTTATGGAGAGATATAGACATTCGGCGTCTTTCGGGTAGAATCAATTTCAAATGTGTCGTTGCATAACTTATCAACTTCCATTTCAACTGCCATTCTCACTATCGAATTTGGAGGACATGCTTATCAATCCCTCATCTAGTTCTTCAACGGCCCAAACTCCCTCAGAGAAAGCCTCTCATGTTCTCCAAATTGAGGGCGGCTATCCTTTGCAAGGGCACGTTCGTATCAGCGGTGCAAAGAACTCGGCCCTTGCCATCATGGCAGCAACGTTATTGTGCTCTCAAGATTGCAAAGTTCGGAATATTCCTCGCCTCGTTGATATCCAGCGAATGTGTGATGTATTGAATTCTCTGGGTGTAGCGACTGAGCGCGACGAAGAATCCCTGAATGTGAGTTCCTCCCAACTCAGCCAATGCAACCCTCCTTACGAACTGGTTAGCAAACTCAGAGCCAGTTTTTTTGTGATTGGGCCAATGCTTGCACGAATGGGGGTTGCAGAAGTTCCACTACCAGGGGGGTGTGCGATTGGAGCTCGTCCCGTTAACTTACACGTGCAAGGACTCCAGGCAATGGGAGCCACCGTTCACATCGATCACGGAACGGTTCATGCCTACGTTCCTGGGCCGACAAAACGGTTGAAGGGCGCAAAGATTTGCTTAGACTATCCAAGCGTGGGAGCCACGGAAACCTTGCTGATGGCAGCGACGCTGGCAGATGGCGAAACCATTATTGACAATGCAGCAGAAGAGCCTGAGGTCGTTGATTTGGCAGGTTTCTGCTCGGCAATGGGGGCGCGCATTCGAGGTGCAGGCACAAAGACAATCGTGATTTCGGGTGTTCCTCGCTTACATTCCACCGATTATTCGGTGATCCCCGACCGGGTGGAAGCTGGCACTTTTCTTGCCGCTTCTGCGATTACGAACTCGCCCTTAACCCTGTCGCCAATTATTCCAGAGCATTTAACGTCTGTTTTGGCAAAGCTAAAAGCGATTGGGACAGGGATTAAGATGGAGCAGCCTAACCAAATGCGTGTTTTGCCCACAGGACGGATCCAGGCATGCGACATTGAGACCTTGCCATTCCCAGGCTTCCCAACGGATATGCAAGCTCAATTCATGGCGTTGCTGACCGTTGCAGAAGGCAGCAGCATGATCACAGAGACTGTGTTTGAAAATCGCCTCCGGCATGTTGCGGAGTTAAACCGGATGGGAGCCGATATTCGCTTGAAGGGAAATGTTGCCATTGTGCAAGGAGTACCGAGGCTTTCGGGGGCTCCAGTTGTCGCGAGTGACCTGAGAGCTTCAGCCGCGCTTGTCGTTGCAGGACTGGCAGCGGATGGCATTACCACGGTTCAGGGGCTTCATCACCTCGACCGAGGATATGAGAATATTGAAGACAAGTTGCGTTCGTTGGGGGCTCGGATTCAGCGAGTCGATGCAAGTGGGTTGGATGAAAGTTTAACCCTGTCAGAGTCCATCACTCATTAAAGCGGTCATTCTGGGTTAGAAGCGTGTCTGGCATCTACGCCATTGATTTCGGTACAAGCAATACAGTCGTCAGCCGATGGAATGAGGCCACTCAATCGGCTGAGGTGTTATCGTTCCCTGGGCTGTCTCATGCCTTAGGGGAGGGTGGATCGGTTATTCCCAGTCTTCTCTATGTAGAGGATGCGGTTCAACCTTCTGTACTCATAGGGCAAGCGGTGCGCGATCGCGGTTTCGATATCGCCACAAACTCCCGCTTTTTTCGAAATATCAAGCGGGGCATCGGCACCGAGACCGCAGGAATTCTACCCACCATTGATGATCAGACGCTGTCCTTCGAGCAGGTGGGGCAATGGTTCTTGACAACCATTCTCCAATCGATTCAAGCTCAAGAGTCAACGATTGAATCGTTGACGTTGACGGTTCCGGTGAATAGCTTTGAGCTTTACCGGGACTGGCTTTCAGCCATCATGCAATCTGTTGACATCCAACAGATACGAATGCTCGATGAGCCGACGGCTGCGGCTTTGGGGTACGACGCACAAAACGACGACACAATCCTAGTGGTGGACTGTGGGGGAGGCACCCTGGATGTTTCCCTCGTTCAGATGTCATCCTCAAAGCGTTCGTCTCAGACACGACCTCTAGGCTTTTTTCTCAAAGCAGGGGGCAAGAACCTTGCTGAGTCGGCAGCCCAGAAAATCGATACCGCAAAGGTCTTGGCTAAAGCAGGGCAAAATCTCGGCGGAGCGGATATTGACCATTGGCTCGTTGATTCTTTTGCTCAAACCCAAGGCATACCCATCACTCCCCTGACCCTTCGGCTTGCTGAAAAGTTGAAAATTGCGCTCTCGACCCAGGTGACAGCTACAGAAGTTTGGTTTGATGACGAAACACTGGAAACCTACGAGTTTTCAATGAACCGAGAGCAGTTTGATGAGGTGTTGAGAACCAATGGGTTCTTTGAGCAGCTAGACGATGCCATCACTCAGGTGTTTCGCCAAGGTCGGCAGAAAGGGGTTGAGCCTGAGGACATTGGATCAGTGCTGCTCGTGGGAGGAACAGCGCAAATTCCGGCTCTGCAAGACTGGGTACTCAACTATTTTCCGGCTGAAAAAATACGGGCGAATAATCCCTTTGGATCGGTTGCTCAGGGGGCTTTAAAGCTCAATCAGCAGGTTGAGCTTAAGGATTTTCTCTATCACGGCTATGGCATCCGCTACTGGAACCGCAGAAATAAGTGCCATGATTGGCATCCCATTATCTTTGAAGGGCAACCCTATCCCATGGAAACGCCTGTTGAGTTGGTGTTGGGTGCATCCGCCGATAATCAGCCCAGTATCGAGCTTGTTCTGGGTGAACTTGGCGCAGCACAGACATCAACGGAAGTTTATTTTGATGGCGATCGCCTGATTACCCGTACTCGCTCTGAACAAGGCACCCAGGTGCAGCCCTTAAATGATAAGGAGGGAGCCCGCAGCATTGCAACGCTTAATCCTCCTGGATTTCCGGGGAGCGATCGCATCAAGCTCCAGTTTCGAGTTGACCAGGATCGATTTCTGCGAGTCACTGTTGACGATTTGTTGACCAACGAGCGTCTACTAGACAATCGGGTTGTGGTGCAGTTGACATAGCTGAGGCCGAACAAAGAGCCCGCCACCACCCACAAAAATGCGCTAGATATGGAGGACTTGTGTAAGTCCTGCACTCTCTGTCTGGACTGTAATTAGATAGTCGTTAGACCTTAAGTACCATCACAGAAATCAACCGAATTGCAGAAATTATTGTTTTAATAGGGCTAAGGTATCTTGGGGAATGCTTAACGGACTGTTTCGCAGATTGTCAGTTAGGTGGTCATTGAGCTGATACGGCAGGTTCTAGCCTCTTGTTCATTTATACAGTTTCATTCATACAGTCGATGTTAGCTGTCTTCACTGATGCCAATACCTCAATTAGACGCCAGTCTATTCATGGCAGCGAGTTTTTCTAAAAACAAACCTTAAATACAAAAAAGACACATCACTCAGATATACACCACAGGTTTTGGGATAGAACCACATAGAACGAGTATCGTTGTGTTTGGTTTTCTCCAACTCTCCAAACGATTTGATTCATCACCCTTAGACTCAGCGGATTACTGGATTAATGGTCGGCTATCCACCTCGAACAGCCATTTTGAGATATCTTCAACCCAACGGGCTCGCCAGCCTGGAGTTTTATCCGTTGTCATTTGATAGCGATGTCAAGCTCGGGCGTGAGCCGACCTGCCATATTGTTCTTGATTCCAGTAAACACACGGGAGTTTCTCGGGTACATGCTCGCATCTTCCCATTGTCAGATGTGCCGTATTGCTGGGTGATTGATGACTTAGAAAGTTCGAATGGCACCTATGTCAACAATCAGCGGTTGCATGGTCAGCGTGTTTTACAAGAGGGCGATCGCATTAGTCTGGGACGACATGGCCCTCGGTTCATCTTTGAATGTCTCTCCCTCGTCCGCCCTCAAACCACGTTCAATAACTCTGACTCATCGATGATTTCTGGCAACTCATCCTCGATGATTTCTGGGGACTCAATGGCGATGTTGCCCGATGCAGACAAGAATCATTTGTCTCACTCTGATCTGCCAGGCATCACGCAAAAAGGGTGGTTTCACCCGCCAGACCCGAGCGAGATTCATTCTCCAACCGCATCAGTAACCCTGAGCCAGCTGTTTCCGATTGTGTCCACTGGGCGTGATCTCACTCGAAAGGCATACCTGATCCCCGGAATTATCACGATTTCTTTCGTGGTTCTCCTATTTATCACCGTTGGGAAAACAGACTGGTTCAACTTTGTGGTCGCCGCCTACATCGCCAGTGCAGCCTACTACTTTGTATATCGGCTTTGTGGTCGTCATAAACATTGGTTGGTGATTGTCGGGTCAGCGTTGATCACCATCGCTTTGATGGTCAGTCCTGTTTTGCAAGGATTTCTATGGCTCTTTCGAGGAGTGCTACCGGGAGATATTCCTGGCCCGAATGAAATGGTCAATCCCGTCATGCTGTTGATCAACATGTTCTTCGGAGCGGGACTGATGGAGGAATTGCTGAAAGGCATTCCTATCTTGTTGGGCGCTTGGATTGCGGTAAATGTGCGATCGCCCTATCGAGATATCTTTGGCGTCTCCGAACCCCTTGATGGCATTCTCATCGGGAGTGCGTCAGCGGTGGGATTTACGCTGATGGAGACCCTGTTTCAATATGTCCCATCCATCGTCAACGATGTGACCCTACAAGCTTCTGGCATCGATCCTGAGCTGATGGGGTTGCAGTTGCTGATTCCTCGAATTCTAGGGTCAGTGTCGGGGCATATGGCCTATAGCGGGTATTTCGGCTATTTCATCGGTCTGAGTGTGCTCAAGCCCAAGTCTCGATGGCAGACTCTAATGATTGGCTATTTATCAGCCTCATTGCTCCATGCCCTTTGGAACACGA
>JAYKJC010000625.1:0-3915 GCA_035285885.1 Leptolyngbyaceae cyanobacterium
AAACTGAGCCCCTGCCTGTACCGTGCGCTCAAAACGACGCTGGAGCCCTGACCAACTGCGAGATTGGGGATCGACTGCGGCTCCGACAAACAAGTCTGTTGTTCCATCTGGCATCGGTTTTTCGTTCCAATCGATGCCGTTGTTGAGCTTATTGACAAGCTGAAGTAAACGCACGGACTCAAAGTCATACACGGCTTTTGCATCGGGGTAGTCTCCGGCTTTGACCGGGTCCCCCGTTAACGCCAACACATTGCGAATGCCGAGCGCATGAGCCCCCATGAGGTCGGCCTGGAGGCCAATGCGGTTGCGATCGCGACAGGCCACCTGAAACACAGGCTCAATCCCCTGCTGGAGCAAAATTGCAGAGGCGGCGAGGGATGACATGCGCAACACCGCTCGACTGCCATCGGTCACGTTCACCGCATGGACGCGATCGCCCAACAGTTTAGCCATCTCAATCATGTGGGCTGTATTTCCTCCCTTGGGCGGCATCACTTCAGCCGTTACCAAAAAATCCCCCCGCTGAGCAGCCATCCTAAGTCGGCTTGAAGGGGAGAGAGTCACCGAATCAGAAATAGCGGAATGGGAGGGTTCAGAAGATTGCAGCATGAACAAAGACAGACAGGTAAAGGCAGACAGAGATGAATAACCAGGGCGTGAGTGATGGGAAGACGATTGATTAGGAAGACTTCAGGAGACACTTACCCTAGCAGAACAGCACCCCGTGGTGCCATTTCCCTCAATTCACCACTTTAACGTCAAACGTTCCCTTCTTAGTGATCACCCCATAAGCGATCCGCAAACCGTTTTTGCAGTGCCCAGATGCCTGCGGCACTGGCTGCGCCAATCATCAGTCCTGCACAGGCGTCTCGCTGGCCGATGACCCAGCACCCCAGTCCACCCGCAAACAGGGCAAACGCAATGCTTTTGGCGATGAGTAGCATTTGCTCTAAGGTTGCAGTTGCGGCGATCGCCCGTTCCATCAGCGCATCATCATCATGGGGAATCGGCGCATCTACCGCATGGCGGAGTGACGAATATTTTGTGATATCCACCTGGTAATACGTGCCGAGGGTTTCATCTCGGAGGCTCGCCACAGAATGCAGACCAAACTTTTTCGAGCGGGCAATCGCCAACCGAATCGATTTCTTCGTTGCCAACGGCTGTAACGCTTCAAAAATGGATTCTCGATAAACTCCTGTTTGAGCCATATCGAGAATGCGCTGGCTAAGCTCGGGGACTGTGGCTGTGCGAGATTGAAGGGTCATTGATTGAACGGTCATTGACTGAACGGTCGTTAGAGGGAACACCGCTCTATGTGTGTGACAAGTGCCTTCACTCTATTCGATTCAGTGCAGGAGTTTCAACCTTCTCTGAGGGGTAATTCTTGAGCGGTAAGGACAGTGGAACGCAGCCCGTGAACCCCACTATTCTTGAAGGGTGCCCCAATATGAATGATTCATGTAAAGATGCGACTCATTTTAGTGTAGTTTAGAAGTACTAGTTTAGAATGAAAGCGATCGCCTGCTCATCCCTATGACCCTGTCTTTTTCTAATCATGGTTGCCGCCCAAAATCTCCCCCAAGAACAGTCACCCCCCATCGATATCAGCATTCCTCCTGGCGATCTCTACAGTGATGAGCCCACCATGGAAACCGATCTGCATCTGCGTCAGATGCTGTTGCTCATCAGTTGCCTCGACTGGGTATGGCGTGACCGAAATGACTTTTTTGCGTCGGGCAACCTGACCATCTACTTTAGCCCCAAACAAATTAAGTCCCAGGATTTTAGAGGCCCGGACTTTTTCGTGGTGTTGGATACGGAACGGCGATCGCGCAAAAGTTGGGTCGTGTGGGAAGAAGACGGCAAATATCCCAACGTGATTGTTGAGATTCTCTCAGAAAGCACCGCCCAAAATGACCGAGCAACGAAAAAAGAGATTTATCAAAACACCTTTCGCACCCCTGAGTACTTTTGGTTTGACCCAGACACCTTAGAGTTCGCTGGATTTCTTTTGGTGGGGGGCGTATATGAACCCATGGAAGCCAACGAATCTGGGCACCTGTGGAGCCGCCAATTAGAAATGTATCTCGGAATACATAATTCGCAACTCCGGTTCTTCACTGCCGACGGAACGTTGGTGCCTGTGCCCGCTGAGGCTGCTGAACAAGCCCAGCAACAAGCTGAACAAGCCCAACAACAAGCCCAGCAAGCCCAGCAACAAGCCGCCCGTCTGTCTGCCAAATTGAGAGAACTCGGTGTCGATCCTGATTCAATCTAGGGTGCGATTGAATTGGCGAAACCTTGAACCTGTAGAGTGGGCGATCGCGGTACGATGGCGATCGCGGTACTATAGTGAACTGACAGTCACTTATCATCATTCGTTCTACTCACCATGGGCAACACATTCGGTCATCTGTTTCGCATCACCACCTTTGGAGAATCCCACGGGGGCGGGGTCGGAGTTGTGATTGACGGGTGTCCGCCACGACTCGATATTTCTCAAGAAGAAATTCAGTTTGAACTGGATCGTCGTCGCCCAGGCCAAAGCAAAATTACCACGCCCCGCAAAGAAACGGATACCTGCGAAATTATCTCAGGGGTGTTTCAGGGCAAGACGTTGGGAACGCCGATTGCCATCATGGTGCGGAATAAAGACACGCGCCCTCAAGACTATGATGAGATGGCGCAAAAGTATCGTCCTTCCCATGCGGATGCGACCTATGACGCCAAGTATGGCATTCGTAACTATCAGGGTGGGGGTCGTTCCTCCGCACGAGAAACCATTGGCCGGGTCGCGGCGGGGGCGATCGCCAAAAAGATTCTCAAGCAGGTCGCCAATATTGAGATTGTTGGCTACGTCAAGCGCATCAAAGATTTAGAAGGAACAGTAGACGCCAGCACCGTCACCCTCGAACAGGTCGAAAGCACCATCGTCCGCTGTCCGGATCTGGAGTGCGCCGATCGCATGATTGAGCTAATTGAAGAAACCGGACGGGCGGGTGATTCCATCGGCGGAGTCGTAGAGTGCGTGGCTCGCAACCTGCCGAGAGGACTGGGCATGCCCGTTTTCGACAAGCTCGAAGCCGATTTAGCAAAGGGCGTCATGTCCCTTCCCGCCAGCAAGGGCTTTGAGATCGGCTCTGGCTTTGCTGGAACCCTGCTCACGGGCAGTGAACACAACGATGAGTTCTACATCGACGAACACGGCAACACCCGCACCACCACCAATCGTTCCGGCGGTATCCAGGGCGGCATCAGCAATGGCGAAAACGTTGTGATTCGCGTCGCCTTCAAGCCCACGGCGACCATTCGCAAAGAGCAGAAAACCGTGACTAACGAAGGTATCGAAACCGTTCTCGCTGCGAAAGGTCGTCACGACCCCTGTGTCTTGCCCCGTGCCGTTCCGATGGTGGAATCCATGATGGCGCTCGTTCTCTGCGATCATCTGCTCCGCCAACACGGTCAGTGCGATATTCTACAGAAGTAGAACGCATCCTGCGACGCAGCCAACCCGACCCAAGCCCACGTAGACCCCAACGAGGAAGAACCATGGCACTCACTGCTTCGACCATGCTGGATCTTGGCACCCCTGCTCCAGCCTTTGAATTGACCGATGTTGTGACTGGAAAACCCGTTTCTCTAGACACCTTTGCTGAGAAATCGGCACTGCTGCTGATGTTTATCTGTCGGCACTGTCCCTTTGTGAAGCACGTTCAGGCAGAACTCGCAAAAATTGGTAAGGATTACGCCAATACTGGACTCGGCATTGTGGCCATCAGCGCCAACGATGCCGAGAAATACCCTGATGATGCTCCTGAGAGCCTCAAAGAAATGGTGAGTGAGGTAGGCTTTACCTTTCCCCTCTGTTTCGATGAAACTCAAGAAGTTGCTAAAACCTACACAGCAGCTTGT
>JAYKJC010000626.1:0-10848 GCA_035285885.1 Leptolyngbyaceae cyanobacterium
CCTTCATCATCAGACAAGAATTGGTCTTCAGCATAGACATCATAGTCATATGCAGGAGTGGCAACACTTCCCACAGAGTCAAGTGGCGCATCTTCCAGGTGATCAACGCTATCACGGGTGACGAACCCGGCATTACTGGAAGCATCGGGAGTTTCCGACGTGACACTATCCTTTGAAGTCGAATCGCCTAAATTTAAATCCCCATTACTCGTGACCCGACCAGGCGACTCTTGACCCAAAGCATCGTTCGGTTCTTCTGGCTGCAATGTTTCTGGTTGCCGCATTTCTGGCGGTGGCGGAGGGGGAGGAGGAACGGGAGGGCGAGAGAGGGGCGGTGGTGGTGGCGGCGGCATGACACCCGCACGCTTACCCCCAACATTTGTCCCCATACTGGGCTCTAAAGTCGAAGCCACGGAAGATGATGATACGGCTTCTGAAGTTGTAGCTTGAGGGTGTGTATCGTCTGGGTACGCATCTAAATAAATAGTGGATGTCCATGCAGGGCGATCGCTCCCTTTTACCCGGCCTGACACCATGATGGTCTCAACGGTCGCTAGCTTCAGATTGCGGACCCCTTGATGAACAAATTTTGTTAACAACGCTTGATCGGGCAGCGCATCCGTCTCAAGGTTGACCAGGAGGCGATCGCCTGCTCGTTCAGCAGTCGCATGAATGCCTTTCGGATTCAATGAATGATTCATCAACGCAGCAATTGCGTCTGCCTTACCGTCCTTGGCGCGTTGGAGAATAGTGTTGTCAATCATCAGAGCATCGCCCAATGCAACTACTGAGTAAAACCACGATCATCATTTTATGGTGTCAGTTTGCCCTTTGATGGCCCTCATCTCGCAGCAAACATGTGGACATCCTGGAGATTCTAAAGCATGCACCTTAAAGAAATCGCAAACCCATACGGAATTTGACTATGCCTATGGTAACCAGATTCAAGCATGAAAGGTTCCAATAGCCTAGCAGCATCGACTTAAAGCTTAACACGCCCGATTGATTCACCGGATCGCTGGACCCTAGTTGTAACATGCGTTCTGGGCGAGTTAACTTTTCATAGCCTCCGGGTCTTGTGGTCAGCCTCCTCTTTATCTGAAATTTTTATTAACTCTCGTTAAAGCATTCGACAGGTTTGGAAGCGGGTGCATTTTCCGCTTCAGATCTGGATACGGTCTAAAGTCTGACTCCATCTTCAAACCAGATATTCTCCAGCGCCTTTCTTCTTACACTGCATGCCAACAATATGTTGTAACGCATGTTTTAACGTATTGCCACATTACGATTCGAGCATTTGGAAGTCAGCATCTTTTTCAGTACATTTATCCTATAATTAGTACATTTCAACTGCAACTTGACAAAAGCAACTGACCTTTTAAGAGGCTTTGGCTTCACTAAAATAATCATCTGTCATCAGCTCCTGAATATTCATCATTCGCAGCGAGGCATACATGAGTCATGGCAGAACCAAATGTTTCACAAATTCGCCAGATTGTAGAGGAGATCTACCGTACTGAATCAAGGCGCGTGTTTGCGACTCTCATTCGCTTGCTGAGCAATTTCGATTTGGCCGAAGAAGCTCTGCATGATGCTTTCGCTGCTGCTGCTGAAAAGTGGCCCGACGAGGGAGTCCCTGCCAATCCTTACGCATGGTTGGTGTCTACTGGGCGCTTTAAGGCGATCGACACTCTGCGCCGCCGTACTCGTTTTGATGCTTCATTAGCTGATCTGGCTGCCAATCTTGACACCGAAGCTAATTCCATTGAGATTGCTGATGATAGCCAGGTGAACGATGATCGCTTGCGGCTGATTTTTACTTGCTGCCATTCCGCTCTTTCCTCTGAAGCGCAGGTGGCGCTAACCCTGCGAGAAGTGTGTGGCCTGACGACTGAGGAAATTGCCAGTGCTTTTCTGATTTCCCCTTCCACGCTAGCCCAGAGGATTGTGCGGGCAAAAGCCAAGATTCGTGATGCGGGTATTCCCTACCAGATACCATCGAAGACCGAACTGCCCGATCGATTAGAGACCGTCTTGCAGGTGATCTATCTGGTGTTTAACGAGGGCTATGCAGCTTCCAATGGCTCATCTCTGACGAGAGCGAATCTTTCGGAGGAAGCCATTCGGTTGGGGCGGTTGCTGATGGAGCTGTTGCCTGATGCTGAGGTCACGGGTCTGCTGGCTTTGATGCTGCTGCAAGAGTCGCGAAGAGAAGCCCGAAGTTCTCCCTCGGGCGATCTAATTTTGTTAGAAGACCAGGATCGGTCTCTCTGGAATACGGGCTACATCGCTGAAGGTCGAGGGTTGGTGCAGCGAGTGCTAGATGGGGGACGGGTGGGGGGATATACGGTGCAGGCGGCGATCGCCTCCATCCACGCCCAAGCTCCCAGCACCGCCAAAACTGCCTGGAATCAGATTGTTGCATGGTATGACGTTCTGTTACAGCTTCATCCTTCCCCCGTGGTCGAACTCAATCGGGCCGTGGCTATTGCGATGCGTGACGGCCCCGCCGAAGGGGTACAACTGATTGACGCTTTACTCTCGAACGGGCACTTGACCAACTATCACCTAGCTCACGCGGCTCGAGCCGACCTCTGCCGCCGATCGGGCAAAACCACCATTGCCCGAGAAGCCTACCAGCAAGCCCTGGCATTAGTGAAGCAGGAACCCGAACGTCGATTTCTCGAAAAACGTTTACAGGAACTGGATTGAACAGTGTTAGAGAATTAACTCGAAAAAACTAACTCGAAAAAACTAACTCGAAAAATTTTCGTGCTCCTGTCGATTTTCCGCTTCATCGAACGACTACTTCATGAAAGCGACCCTTTCATACTCAATTTTGGAGACCAAGATGAAATACATACTGCTTGTTTACAGTGACGAAAATGCCTGGACTGAGAGTGAACAGGAGCAGTGCTATACCGAGTCCATAGCCCTCACCCATCAACTTCACACGAATGGTCAATACGTGGATGCATCTCCTCTAGAGGCAGTGTCAACGGCTACTAGCGTTCGGGTGCGCCAAGGTAAACAACTCGTGACTGATGGTCCCTTTGCCGAAACCCATGAACAACTCGGCGGCTATTTTTTGATCGATGCCCGAGATCTCAACGAAGCCATCAATATTGCAGGACGTATCCCGGCGGCTCACAAAGGCACCATCGAAATTCGTCCTGTGATGGATCTTGCCGGTCTCCCCACACATTCATTGGATTAAACATCATGCAAAAAGTTGTGCCTTGTCTATGGTTTGATGGCGATGCTGAAGAAGCGGCACAGTTTTATGTGTCGTTACTTCCCGATTCGAGAATCGACCGCGTCTTGAAATCCCCGGCTGACACACCGAGCGGCTCCGCAGGCTCAGTGTTAACTGTTGAATTTACGTTAGCTGGGATGAAATACATGGGGCTGAACGGCGGCCCACAGCATCCATTCACTGAAGCCGTTTCATTTCAGATCTACTGCAACGATCAGGCTGAGGTTGATCGACTATGGGCTGCTCTTACGGATGGCGGTTCAGAAGTCGCCTGCAGCTGGCTCAAAGATCGCTGGGGGCTGTCCTGGCAGATCGTGCCGACCCGACTGATCGAATTGCTCAACCATCCGGACAGGGAACGGGCTCGACGGGTGCAGGAGGCCATGATGCAAATGGTCAAGATTGACATCGCCGAGATAGAGCGGGCAGCGAACAGTTGATTTTGCTCAGGTTAGACACACTCAATCACTTCACAGGAGGACGTAGGATGAAAGTTATGGTTTTGGTTAAAGCAAACGAGGATTCTGAAGCGGGGGTCATGCCCAGTGAAAAGGAATTTGCCGAGATGGGTCAATTCAATGAAGAACTCGTTAAAGCTGGGGTCATGCTAGCAGGTGAGGGGTTACATCCCACTTCTAAGGGAGTGCGGGTGCAGTTTTCAGGAAGCGATCGCACGGTTATCGACGGCCCATTCAGCGAAACAAAGGAACTGGTTGGAGGCTATTGGATCTGGCAGGTGAAATCAATGGAAGAGGCGATCGCATGGATCAAGCACAGTCCCTTTCGAGACGGTGAAGTCGAACTTCGTCCCATCTATGCTGACGAAGATTTTGGAGAAACCTTCACCCCGGAACTCCGAGAACAGGAAGAACGTCTTCGCGCCGAGATAGAAAAGCAGACGAGCGCCTAGTGGGCTGTCTCAGAGCTTAGAGAGTCACATTCAGGAGCTATGGTATGGATTGTCTTTCTCGATGGGTGAGTGGATTGGTGGCGGGTAGCGTTCTGCTGGTTGTGGTTCAGCCTGTTCTGGCCGAACCTGATATTGAGTCTGGTCTGTTCCATATGGCTCAGCAGAGGGAAGCCAGCCAGCCTGATTTTGCTCAGCATTTTCAAGATCTAGGGGTGGAAGGCTCAATCGTGATCTACGACATGAATCAAAGTCGGAGCTATCAGCACAATCCCGATCGCAATGCGACACCTTACTTACCTGCTTCAACGTTCAAAATTCTCAACTCGCTAATTTCTCTGGAAACGGAAGTCATCGCTAATGATCTAGCCCTGTTGACTTGGGATGGCGTGGAGCGGTTCGTTCCTGCATGGAACCAGGATTTGAACATGCGCGAGGCATTCAGGCTGTCTGCTGTCTGGTTTTACCAGGTTCTTGCCCGTCGCATTGGGCATGAGCGGATGCAGCAGTGGGTAACCCAGGTAGGCTATGGCAATCAGGATATCGGTAGTGCTGACGCAATTGACCATTTCTGGTTAGACGGGGCGTTACGAATTACCCCTGAAGAACAGATTCAATTCCTACAACGCCTGCATGGCAGTGACTTACCCTTTTCTGATGACGTGATAACCACCGTCAAAGACATCATGATTGTAGAGCAAACCCCTGACTATACTCTGCGGGCTAAGACAGGCTGGGCTGGCTTTGGCGAAGCAGACCAAACCCAAATCGGTTGGTATGTGGGCTACCTTGAGCAATCTGACAACGCCTACTTTTTCGCGACCAATATTGATATTCATGAGAACGATGATGCTCAAGCCAGAGGTGAAATAACCCGTCGCTGCTTAATGGATTTAGGGCTTTTGTAGATCAATCGTTTTATGCAGACGCATCTACTCGTGTCGAGATCCAGAAGGTTAGATATGAAATTTTGGCTTCTATGATTCGTGGAACGCTGGTCAGATACAACTCATTCATTTAGCCCAAGGAGGGCGCTATGAAACTCATTCCGTATCTCAATTTTGATGGTAATTGCGAAGCTGCTTTTCAGTTTTACGAACAGGTTTTTGGCGGCAAACTAGTAGATAAGATGCTCTATGGAGGCTCTCCCATGGAAGCAGACGTGCCCTCTGAATGGCACAACAAAATCATGCACGCCTATATGCAAATCGGCGATCAGGAACTGATGGGGTCTGATTGTCCTCCCGACTACTTTAAAGAGCCTCAGGGCACTGAGATCTCAATTCACATGGAAGATCTTGAAAAGGCAGAGCAAATTTTTAAGGCTTTGGCTGAAAACGGAACCGTCAAAATGGACATGCAAGAAACGTTTTGGGCAAAGCGTTTTGGTATGGTGACAGATCAGTTTGGTATTCCCTGGATGATCAACTGCGACAAAACTGACTGAGCGATCGCATTGTTTTGAATATTCATAGTCTTTTGTTTTGAGGTCTCGTAACAACTCAATGATGATTAACTCTCTTAGCATCATGTCCACTTTTGTGGTGATGGATGGTGATGGAAGTGCGATTCCCATCCCGGTAAGCGACACTTTTTTCAAAGACTTGGAGCACCAATTTGGTGACTTTAAGGGAAAACATCTCATCTCTCATTTTGCCTTTGATGAGGATTGGGATAGTTGGGAAATGCATCCTGCTGGAGACGAACTGGTGTATTTGCTTTCAGGGCAGGTTGACGTTGTTTTAGAACACGATGCAGAAGACACAAAAGTGCCAATGAAAACCCCTGGGGAGTTTGCGATCGTACCCAAGGGAGTGTGGCACACGATCAAAGTGCGTACACCTAGTTCGATGCTGTTTATCACCCCTGGTGCTGGTACTCAACATCGACCGATCTAACCTGTTCCCCCAGCCTCCTCTGCAAACTCAACTATAGCGCTATGCGCGTTGGTTAAGTACAGTTGTGTGGGGCGCGTTGCGCCCCACACAACTGTTTTTGTGCTTAACGCGATTGCAAATCGCTATATTTCAATATCTCTACTACACGACTTGGAAGGTTTACGAAGAAAAGAGGATTTTGGGCGCGCGCCGCACGCCCAAAATCCTCTTTTCTTCGTTGCAATTGGATAAGTTTTCCAAGTTAGAGCGGTATGCAAATGGCTTAAGCACAGGCAAGGGGCTTAAGCCCCTTGTTCACGGGTTGATTTTGTACTTGACTCATTAGCAAACCGCTATACGTTTACTAGTAAAAGCAACGCATAGACTAACGGAGTCAACGGTTATTGCTTACCTTATTTACCTGGAGATTCTAAATGTCAAACACTCCCCACATCGTGAGCATGGCTGACCTGCCGTGGAAAGAGTCTCATACCTCCGATCACTACGCAGGTTGGTCAAAACGGCTGACTCCCTCTATGGATCCTGAGCAAGGACACATCGGCGTTGTCGTCGAACGCCTGAAGCCCAAAACGCTCACTTACCCGTTTCACTACCATATCTACGAAGATGAGTTTTGTCTGATTTTGAAAGGGAAAGCCATGTTGCGGTATGGCGATCGCACGGTTGAAGTGAAGGAAGGCGATGCGATTTCATTTCCTCGGGGCGAGCGGATTGCCCATCAGTTCTACAACCATACAGATGAACCAGTGGATATTCTGATGGTAGGCGAGAATCTTCCACATGAGGTGTGTTACTACCCCGATTCTGATAAGTGGATGTCCTGCGCTATCGGCGGAGTTGGCAAGTTTGAACCGACAGATTATTGGGCTGACGAACCTGAAATTCCTATCATGAAGCGCAATGTGTCCTCTCCTTGAACAAAGACTTGGCACATTAACTATGGATAGGGAGCGATCGCCCCACGAAAAAGGAGGAAAGGGCGATCGCTTTTTCTCATTCAGACGAGGTATTGCGTGAGAAATTTAGAAGAAGTTCACGTGAGTAATGGCACCACTTCTAGTCATCTCAACATCCATTCGCATGACATCACTGATGCCAACACCGATGGTTGCTGTACCACCGTCGTCGGTCGCATTCGAGGTGTCCACCATCCCCAACATCTGGTTATCTGCTCCGTAAAGTTTGATGGAACCCCCGGATTCCTCAATGTCCAGTAAACCAACACTGCTGATGTTGACAACCTCATCCCAAACAAATTGAATAGTGCCGCCTTTAGCATCGTCATCAGGATCAGTGGAATCACCATCCTCCGAAATGATCAAGACGTTTCCGAGAGTATCGCTTGCCAGATCATCATCACCACCCGTTGGATTCGCCGTATCAAAGATCATGACGCCCAACTTATTCGTGCTGATCGTCAGGCCAGAGAATTGATCGGTGACCATCGTTCCAGCAGAAAGTCCCTCGCCTTCAAAATCGATAGGAGCATCTGGCAATCCTGCAATTCCCAAACGCTCATCTAAATCCAGTGCTTCCTCTAGCTGAATTTGGATGATCTCGTTGTTATCGATTTCCGTGCCAGAGAAATCCCGACCAATTGAGAAAGGATAGTTGTTGTCGTTGGCCACTAAAATTGTGGTTTCATCGAGAACCAAAACATCCTCAATGGTGACAAAGGGGAAGCTGAATGTGGTTTCCCCGTCTCCATTGAGATCGTTTGGATCATCAATGTTTAACAAATCAACAATTTCTTCTTTCTCAACAAAACCTTTGTCATCAATTTCCGAAAGGTTTACCTTGAAGATTTTCTTGAAAGCTGCATCTGCTCCCTGACGGCCATCCCGCTCAATCACAAGGAATTCTTCGTCATTAATTGGAGTGAAGTCCCCAATTGCATGGCTTGGATCGTCTGCCTGGTATAGACCCACAATCCCTTTGAAAGAACTGCTCTCTACATCAAATTCATAGATCCGAAGAGAACCCGCAGGGTCACCGAATACGGTTCCTTCCAGCAGTGGGTACAAGGTCTGGCGATCGGGGCTGAATGCCATGCCTTCATATCCACGAGACCCAGACAGATTCGCGAATTCTTCAGCCGTTTCGAACTGTTCAACAACAATCCGACCTGTTTCGGGGAAGTCCGTAAAAAATCCATCAACACCCAATTCAATCAACTGACGAAACTCGTCGCCTGTCGATTGAGGGGTACCATCTGCATTTAAGGTCAGGAAGTTCTCTTCATCCCGTAGGGTGTAGGGGTGAATTTGCAAACCTGCATCGTGAGCAAAGTCGATTAAGGGGAAGACCTCTCCCGTCAACTGGCTCGTAATTTGGGCATTACCATCACCATCGCCATCAACCGGAGGATCGATGGATTCACGAATCAGGATGTTGTTTTTCCAAGGACCAAGACCATCGGCGTAGGAACTGATTTGAACAATTGCCTCAGCATTGGCCAAAGCATCATAGCCAGGGTTCTCGAAATCCAGGAAAGGCAACAGATCACCGTAGATGGCTTCTTTCTCTGCGTCAGTCAAGTCAGCATTCGCAACTAAGTCAAACGGAACAGAAAAACCACCGCCACCCGCATTGATGAAGCTACCCTCGGTGTCACCAAAGAGTTGAACTAGAGGAAGATTACCGATTCCCGCATCTTCAAGGAGTCCCCGCAACTCAATTAAGTTCGCAATCTCGAAAGACTGGATAAAGATGCGGCCAGGATTGGTGAACCCGGTATCGACCAGCGTTTGAACGAGTGGCGCTTCAAGAGACAATCCCTGTTCGTCAAAGAAGGTGGGGTGTTTGGTTTCGGGATAAATCCCAATGTTTTTGCCCACTACAGGACTCAGCTCATTCACCAACTCGATGACTTCTTCAAGGGTAGGAATTTCAAATAAGCCATCAAAGGCATCACTCCGCGAATCACGGGACTGAACGGCACGAATTTCCTTAATTTCAGCCAGGGTGAAGTCTTCAGCAAACCAACCGCCCACTCGCTCACCATCTAATTCTTTTACAGTGACGCGATCGGCAAATTGAGGTAGATCCGGTACGTTAGTGGTGAGGGTGGTGTCTTGGAGAACAATGGGGTTGCCATTTTCGTCAAGGGCGATCGCCCCATCATCATCGAGCTGAACTTGAGCAAGGGTTGGCTCATGACGGGCAATCAGCACACCATCGCTAGTGATGGCCAAGTCAGGCTCAACGAAGTCAGCACCCTGGTAGATGGCCAGGCGATAGGCTTCCAAAGTGTGCTCAGGAAAATCACCACTGGCACCTCGGTGGGCAATGACCAAAGGAGTCTGACCATTGAGAGTGTTGAAATCAAAGTCAGGGTTGTTTGGAGAACGCACTTCATCTGAGGTGAGCTTATCCACAACCGGGTCGCCTGTGCGAGGGAAGTCCGTGAAGAAACCATCTGCACCAATGTCAACGAGCTGCTGAAATTCTGCTTCAGCCGATTGAGGAGTGCCGTCAGCATTCAATACCAGGTTAGGTTCTTCATCCCGCAACGTATAGGGGTGAACCTGAAGTCCAGCATTGTGGGCACGCTCGATGAGCGGAAAAATTTCACCCGTTAGCTGAGAAGTGATTTCGGCAACACCATCACCATTACCATCCACAGGGGTAGCGATGGATTCCCTCAACAAGATGTTGTTTTTCCAGGGGCCCAGACCTGACGCGTAAGAGCTGATTGCATCAATGGCTTCTTGGCTCGTCAGATTGCCATATCCTGGATTATCGAAATCGATGAAGTCCACCAAGTCACCATAGATGGCTTCCTTTTCCGCGTCCGATAAATCAGCATTGACAACAACGTCATAGGGAACGGAGAACCCGCCGCCCCCTTCGTTGATGAAGTCCCCGTTTGTATCACCGAATAATTGAACCAGGGGAACATCGCTCAGTCCAACCTCTGCGAGCTGACCTTGCAAATCCAACAAATTCGCAATCTCGAACGACTGGATGAAGATGCGATCGCCATCCGTAAATCCAGTCTCCAGAAGGGTTTCAACCAAAGGCTCTTCCAAGGACAAATCTTGGGCATCAAAGAAAGTTGGATGCTTAGTTTCGGGATAGATCCCAACCTTGACACCTGTTTCTGCCTCAACCTGTTGAACCAGTTCAATCACCTCTTTGAAGGTCGGAACTTCGAACAGGCCATCGAAAGATGTGTCGCGACCTGCCCGAGATTGAACGGCACGTAATGACTTGATTTCTTCGAGGGTGAAATCCTCAGCAAAGTAAGCAGTAACCTCTTCGCCATCTAAATTTTTGGTGGACATGCGGTCTGCACCAAAAAGCTCAGCCACATTGGTGGTGCCATCCAAAATGGGTTCGTGGCGGGCAATGAGTACACCGTCTTTAGTAATGGCTAAATCTGGCTCAATGAAGTCAGCCCCAGCGGCGATCGCCGCCCGATATGCTTCCAATGTATGTTCAGGGAAATCACCACTCGCACCCCGGTGACCAATGACTAAGGGATCTTGACCATTCAGGGTATCCAACTCAACAGGATTGGGAGTCGCAATCGGAGCTTTAAGAAGTTCACCTTCGCTATTGAAGTGAAGCAAATAGGGACCAAACTCTTCACCAACCCAGATGTCCCCATTGTTTGCAATCACAAAAGACTCAATATCAAAGTCAGATCCGGTTAGTAAACGCTCTGACGTCCCTTCATTTTGGATATCAAAGGGAATCAAGCCATCCGGGTCACTCAGTTGAACAAACCCTTGAATATCAACACTGCTGTCCCCCCCTGTTCCATTGAAGCTAGGAACAGCCTG
>JAYKJC010000627.1:0-5610 GCA_035285885.1 Leptolyngbyaceae cyanobacterium
GCAGTCTGGAGCAACCCTTGCCTCAGCTTCCGTCAGACGAGCAGCAGCGGTGGCAAGACCTGTCTACTCAGTTTGAAACCTATGGGACGTTGACCTTTGCCCAGCGCCAGCACCTCGTTGCAGAAACACGACGCACCCTCTATGGGTGTCAACGATTCATTGAAGACCACATTCAGCGTGTTGCTGAGCGCAAAGCCGCTTCGCAAGACTCTTCGTCTTCTGCGCCAGACGCTTCTGCGCCAGATGCTTCTGCGCAAAACATTTCATCGAATCGATCGTCGCGATCGCCCGCTTCACCCGCATCTCGTCCCAAAGTTCCTAAAACCGTACCCATTGATGCCCGACAAGCCAACAGTCGCGTCACGTTGGATCAAGCGGTGACCTACCTCCCCGGCATTGGGCCGAAAAATAGTGAGCGATTAGCAAAACTCGGGCTGTTCACCGTGCGAGATTTGCTGTTTTACTATCCTCGGGATCACATCGACTATGCCCGACAGGTCAAAATTCAGGAGCTTGTGGAAGGGGAAACAGTCACCATTGTCGGTACGGTGAGACGCTGTACCTGCTTCAGCAGTCCCAAAAACCGCAAACTCACCATTTTTGAACTCACGCTTAAAGACAGTTCCGGACAGCTCAAGATCAGTCGTTTTTATCCAGGGCAACGGTATCAAAACCGAGGGTGGCAGGCGCAACGTCAAAAGATGTATCCGCCAGGAGCCGTTGTTGCGGCGTCTGGACTGGTTAAGAAAAGCAAGTATGGTTTCACGCTCGACGATCCGCAGATTGAGGTGATTGATCATGCAGGCAGCTCCATCGACTCCATGAAGGTGGGGCGTGTGGTTCCGGTGTATCCCTTAACTGAGGGAGTGGCGGCGGATGTGGTGCGAAAAGCGGTCGTCGCTGCGCTGCCTGCAACGGCTCAATTGGTCGATCCCCTGCCTGCGGATGTGATGGAAACCTATGGGCTGGTTAGCATTTATGAGGCGATCGCCCACATTCACTTTCCTCCAGATGGAGATGCGCTGGCCCTTGCCCGACGACGCCTCATCTTCGATGAATTCTTTTTCCTTCAGTTGGGACTGCTCCGTCGCCGAGCCCAGCAACAACAGCAGCACACCACTGCCGTTCTCGCGCCGACAGGTCATCTGATTGACCAGTTCTATGACATGCTGCCCTTTGCGCTGACCGGAGCACAGCAGCGGGTCGTCAACGACATTCTCACGGATCTCCAGAGAAATGTGCCCATGAATCGTCTGGTACAGGGCGATGTGGGGTCAGGAAAAACCGTGGTGGCGATCGCCGCGATTCTCGCCGCCATCCAATCGGGCTATCAGGCGGCGTTTATGGCTCCGACAGAAGTTCTCGCTGAGCAGCACTATCGAAAACTGGTGGAATGGTTCAACTTGCTGCACCTACCTGTTGAACTGCTGACAGGCTCAACCAAAACAGCCAAACGACGACAAATCCTGGCTGAACTCGAAACAGGGGAACTTCCTCTCCTGGTGGGCACCCATGCCTTGATCGAAGACCCGGTTCAGTTTCAACAACTGGGCCTCGTCGCTATTGATGAGCAGCATCGCTTTGGGGTGAACCAGCGGGCACGCCTCCAGCAAAAAGGTGACAATCCTCATGTGCTGACGATGACGGCCACGCCCATTCCCCGCACCCTGGCGTTGACTATGCATGGGGATTTGGATGTGAGCCAAATCGATGAGCTGCCCCCCGGACGAAAACCGATTCAGACGACGGTGCTGACAGGGCGCGATCGCACCCACGCCTATGACCTGATGCGCCGCGAAGTTGCCCAGGGGAGGCAGGTCTACGTTGTTTTGCCCCTGGTGGATGAGTCTGAAAAACTCGATTTGAAGTCCGCCATTGAAGAATATCGGCGTCTTCAAGAAACCATCTTCCCAGACTTTCAATTGGGACTGCTCCACGGGCGCATGTCGTCTGCGGAAAAGGATGACGCCATCGAACAGTTTCGCCAAAACAACACTCAGATTCTGGTCTCGACGACGGTGGTTGAAGTCGGCGTCGATGTCCCCAATGCCACCGTCATGATGATTGAGCACGCCGACCGATTTGGACTCTCACAGCTTCATCAGCTGCGAGGGCGTGTGGGACGCGGCGGCGACCAAGCCTATTGTCTGTTGATGAACACGTCTAAATCAGACACGGCCAAGCAACGACTCAAAGTCCTCGAACAATCCCAAGACGGGTTCTTCATCTCCGAGATGGATCTGCGATTTAGAGGCCCTGGTGAAGTTTTGGGGAAACGCCAGTCGGGACTTCCCGATTTTGCCTTAGCGAGTCTTGTGGACGATCAGGAGGTGTTGGGCATTGCTCGCGACGCAGCCGAGCAGGTAATGGAGCACGATCCTACATTTGCAAAATGGCCTGCGCTGAAGTCTGAGCTAGAGTATCGTTACAAGAAACTTATGGGCGGCGCAATTTTCACTTAATTGAATTTACTCTTCATCAGCGGGAAGTCCGAGCTTTCGCTTTAAACTCAGCCACGCTTCTCGCAGTTTCCAGAACTTACTGCTTTCCATCGCGGCGATGCGGGTGTTTAGGGCTGAAATTTGCTGCTCGTAGTCCATGGTCAGTACTTTGATGCGGTCGAGCAGTCCAGGCACCCGTGCGGCGATGGGGTCCAGTTCTTCAATGCGCTTGAGGCGCTTCATGGACAGACGATTGCTTTTTTCGAGGCGATCGTATTTTTCAATGAAGGAGGCTTGCAGGCTTTTCATGCGCCTCTCAATCCACTCAGGCTGTTGGTAGATCGGGAGTGAGTTTTGAATGGCGAAGACTTCTTCAAACAGGGAGGGAATGTCGCTGGACAGTCCCCCTTGAAAATAGGAGACGATGATGCGGGGGAAGTAGCGGATCTGGATATCAGGCTTCGACAGCATTTGACAGAACCATTCGTAGTCTGAGGCGATGCGATAGCTCTCGTTAAACAGACCGATTTTTTCAAATAGGTGAGCCTTGAAGAAGCTAGCGGGCTGAATGAAGCAGTTGCCGAGGGAAATCAGTTGCTCAAGGGCGTTGTCAGGAGAAGCGGGTGAGTAGGTTGAGCGTTTGCCCCAGGGGAAGCGGGTTTCGTGATCTCCGTAAACGAAATCGCAATCGGGATTTTCGGCAATGAAGGCAGCCACGTCGGCGATCGCCTCTGCCCCGAATAAATAATCATCAGCGTTGGCGAAGTACAGCCAATCTCCTTTTGCCAGGCGAATTCCTTTGTTCATCGCTTGATAAACACCCTCATCAGGTTCGCTGATGAGGGTGGTGATGTGGTCGCTGTAGCGTTTGATGAGGTCGAGGGTGCGATCGCTCGACGCACCGTCAATCACGATGTATTCGATATGGGGATAGGTTTGCGAAATCACTCCCTGAATGGTTTGCTCGATGGTGGCTTCGGCATTTCGGCAAACGGTGATGACGGAAATCGAAACGCTCATGGAATTGGATTTGGGCAATGGGATTAACGGTTGGGGCGAGGCATTGGGTTCATCCGTAGGGGCGAAGCATCTGGCTAATCACTTATCCTGTTTATCAGGAAATTCGAACCAGATGCTTCGCCCCTACGGGGGGTGGGGGGTGATGATGAATTAACTGAATTTTTCGTTGGATGCGTTTTCTAGGTTGAATAGGGTTTGCAGGGTTTGCATGGCATGGCGACGCGCCTCGATGTCTTGCTGAGCCCGGAGCTGCACCATGGGGTCGTGGAGAATTTTGTTCACAATGCCACGGGTGAGGGCTTCGATGATTTCCTGGTGTTTTTCGGCAAACTCCGATCCGAGGCGAGAAAGGGCTTTCTCTAATTCCTGTTCACGGATGTTTTCAACCTTGCTGCGGAGGCTGCTGATGGTGGAGACGGTTTCGAGCGATCGCCACCATGCCTCAAATGCCTCTACTTCCTCTTCTAGAAGGCTTTCTGCTTCTAGCGCCATTTGCCGACGGCTTTCCTGGTTCTGGGCCACAACCGCTTTCAAATCATCCACATTGAAAGATTTCACCTGAGCCAGTTCCGACACATTGGAATGAACGTTCCGAGGGACGGAAATGTCGAACAGCATTAGGGACTGATCGGCATGCAGCACAGATTCCAGGTTTTCTTTATGGAGCAACGGCTCAGTTGCTGAGGTGCTGGTGAACACGAGTTCTGAAGCTTGGACGATGGGCAACATCTCTTCCAGGGTGTGAAGCTTGAGAGGGGCGTCTGGGAACTGCTGGGCGAGTTTTTCGGCTCCGCGCATCGAGCGATTCACAATGGTGATGTCGGTTGCGCCCTTTGACAGAAGATGCTGCACCAGCAAGCGCGACATCTTTCCTGCCCCCACAATAGAAATGGGTCGATTTTCCAGGGTTTCGGCCTTCATCTGTGCCAGCTCAACGGCGGCGGAGCTGATGGATACTGCCCCTGTTCCAATACTCGTTTCTGTACGAACCCGCTTTCCGGCGGTAATCGCTTGCTTGAATAACCGATTCAGCGTGCGGCCAATGCCCTGATGCTGCTGACCAATTTTGTGGGTGTGCTTCACCTGGGCGAGAATTTGGCCTTCTCCCAACACCAAACTGTCGAGTCCAGAGGCAACGCGCATCAAATGCATCACCGCATCGTGGTGCAGCAATGTAAACAAATAGGGACGCAGCTCTCCAATGTAGATGCGTCCTTGGTCGGCAAGAAACTGACTGATTTCTCGAATCCCGTGCTCGGTTTCAGTCGTGACGGCATAGAGCTCTAAACGGTTGCAGGTGCTGAGAATGCCAACCTCTTCAATGTGGGGATAGCTGGTGAGCTTGGCGATCGCCTCTTCTATTTGAGGATCAGGAATGCTGAGTTTTTCTCGAATTTCAACTGGAGCTGTTTTATGGCTGAGACCCACAACGGCGATATTCATTCTTCCTCCCAACAGTTCGTTTTATATTCCGCCAAACGGGACAGTCTGGATAATTAAGTCACATCTTCAGAGCGAATGACTGACGTATTAATCGTGCAGTATCAATAGTGCAGTGATTTGTTACTCAGAAGAGCGTTAGTGTTACGCAAATTAAAAATTGATATAGCCCTACGGGTTAAGGTTTAAGCATGTTTCCCCCGCGCAGCGGGGTATGTGTTTAGCGAGATCTTCGTCCGATCCCTCTAAATCCCCCTTGAAAAGGGGGACTTCGAGCCAGCACCCTTGGGAGCCCCCTTTTTCTACGCCGAAGGCGCATACCCGAAGGGTCTTAGGGGGCAGCGACAGCGGGGAACCACACCGCCTCGCTAAACAAGTAACTCGCGAAACGGGGGAAACATGCTGATCGAATTTCCTAACGCAAAATCGTAAAGCTATAGAGCCAGATTCCCTTGGTTAAAGTGATATCTAAATGTCAATCCGCATTTGAGTCTATCAAGTTTGAGGGAACCTGCCCTTGCAGAAAGCAACATTTCTCCACATTCATGAGGAGTGTCGTTTATAAATTGAGATAATTCTTCAGTCTCAAGAAATCTGGGTCAGCTCCACGACATTTCCATCTGGGTCATGGGTAAATAGGGCCGGTCTGCCTGAGGCGCTGCTTTGCACAACACATCCGTGGGCGATGAGGTGATCCTTCGTGTGTTGA
>JAYKJC010000628.1:0-6234 GCA_035285885.1 Leptolyngbyaceae cyanobacterium
ACCAGCACAGCCGCTGTCGCTTCAATGCGCCGCGTCAGCGTACCATCGGTCATCCAGCGATTGGCCTCTGCCGCCGTGAAGAATTCAATACCGTCTACCACCGCTGCGGCGTCTTCTGCGGAAAGCCCCCCGTCTTCGGCAATTTGAGCCTGGAGCTGAGACGAATCGCGCACATTGGCATCAATCCGTCGATAGTAGGACTCCAGAAGTTCTGACACAGCGTCAGGATTGGACTGTAGCAGTCGGTCAGACGCAACAATCACATCCACAATCGACTTGGGCGCATCTTCACTCGACAGCACCACGGTGTAGCCCTGCTGACGGGCTTGAGTGACAAAGGGCTCCCACAACACGGCGATCGCAATGCTCTGGTTCGCATCCTGCATCATGGCCCAGGCTTCAGAGGCATCCGCCACCCGAGTGACCCCAAAATCAGCCAGGTTAAAATCATCAAATTTTGTATCCAGCACCAGCGCCAAATATTCACTGGGGGTATCTCCGGCAAACGCCATGCCGACGTGTTTCCCCTGAGCTTTGGCTTGATCCACCAGTGAATTGAGTTCGAGCAGCGACGTGAGGGTTGGAAAGAGTTTCGTGTTAAGTACGACAGCGTCGGCTCCAACGGTTCGGTCAATCAACCCGACAATCTGCCCCTCAGGCTGATGCTGCAAAAATTGGTCGAGGGTCGTCACAATAACATCGGCCTCGCCCGTGCTCAATCGTTCTGCCCGTGCCGCCTGATCAAACTCATCCTCGTATCGAAGGGTGATACCACTTTCTGCTAACGCCTCCTGAAACGTCGCATTGCGAAAGGTGCTGTAGCCACTGAACGTATCGCCCAAGACAGCTATGGTGCCGCTTTCTCTCTGCTGGGGGCGATCGCCCGACGTTGAAAGCCCCGATGAGGGAAGATTTGACACCATCTCAGGAGACAGCTTAGAGAGGAACCATAACCCTCCTCCAAACAGTCCGACAGTGACTAAAAATGCTGCGATCAGGGCGGAATTTTTCTTCTTGCTCATGGACTTGACTAAACGTTTCTTGGGAGAAATCTCGATAGGGATGTCTCCTTAGGGTTCCCTTAAATGGATACATGGCTTACCCGTCATACTCCTGATTCATTGGACTGGTGATTCATTGGACTGGTGATTCATTGGACTGGGCAAACGTCTCCAATCGCAACAAAGCCCAAACTCCTCTTGCCCCTTCTCCCTGGAATTTTTATTGTCTTGCTTATCCCAAACTCCTCCCGAAGACTGTAGAGAATATGAATCTTCTGGGATATCTAGGAATACAGATGATATGAAAAAAGCACCTTCAATGCGTGCATCTCAATTGAGTTCATTCCACCCATCTATTGACAGCGATGTGCGACCGCATTAAGTACACAAACGGGAATGTAGGGCGCGGCGCGCCCTACATTTCCCACTAGACCAACGCGCATAGCGCGATAGATCACACGTCACCTCAGCCTTTCACCCAATCATGACCAATAGAACCTTCCGATCCATTGCTCGATTCGTGATGCCTCTTGTGGGTGTTGGAGGATTTCTCCTGTATCTACATATTCATGAGCAACCCCGTGCCGATGCTGCGCTTCCGAAAAATGTGTCGTCTAGCCTCTTTCAGCATGACTTGGTATCCAACAATGGAAACGGGGCGTTAGAGGGCGATCGCCCTCTTCTCGCATTACCTGTGGATGAACGGCTCGAACCGTCTCACAGTCAGACACCAAAACAAGACTCCCTGGATGAGCCTGCTTCCCCAACAATTCCTGAGAAACAGCCTCCGGCTCCAACTGCGCCTCCATTAGGGTCAACGGATATTTTGTTCCAGACCACTGGAACATTAGAGGCAGGCGACGAAATGCTGTCTTCCGATCAAAGCCTGTATGACGAACATGCCTTTGAGGGACGAGCAGGCCAACCCGTCATTATTACCCTAGAAAGCGATGATTTCGATACCTACCTGATTCTCGTGAGTCCCGATCAGCGACTGCTGAATGAGAATGATGATGTCAGCGAGGCTAATTCTGATTCGTCTCTGACCACCATTTTGCCAATGACGGGAACGTATCTGGCGATCGCCAACGCCTTCGACAGCACAGGCCAAGGCACATATACGCTCACGGTGAGGGCGATCGTCAGTTCCAACCGACAGCTAAAAGACAAGCTTGATTGAGCTTCAGTCATTCAACTTCAGTCATTAAGCTTCACAAATTAGGATTCACCAATTTGTGTCTCTTCCTTCGCTCCAAAAATCGCTTCCGAATGATGGTAGTACTTAAACTCCATCAGGTTTTGAAACGGGTCCGCCAGAAAGAAAGTGTTGTGGTCGAGCACCGACCCCTCAAAACGCCGCTTGGGCGCAATGTAAAACGGCAGATGATGCGATTGGGCACGGTCTTTCAGCGCTTCCCAGTCGCTTTCCTCAGTGAACACCAAACCAAAATGGCGAGGATAAATCCCTTTTTGCACCTCCAGGGGCGCAGGCGTCAGATGAGCCACGAGTTGATGCCCATATAGGTTTAGAATGACAGACTTCTCATTTTCTCGACCCACGGTACATCCCAAACCGTCGGCATAATAGGCTTTGGTTTGCGAAATATCTGTAACTGGAAATGCCAGGTGAAAGAGTGCTTGAGCCATCAAAATCTACGCTCCTCAATATCAACGGACAATGTCCTGAACGCCGATTCATTCGTCAGGAACGCTTATCATCCTATCGAGAGGATTTGGGTTTTGTGTAGATGCAAGCAGAATGTCCGAATTTTCCCAAAACAACAATGAATCCCTTCTATTGAAAAGGCTTGTGGGGCGTTGATCACGACATTCTTCAGCCCCCTTCAGCCCATGGTCATAACGCGACAGACATAACTTTTTAGAAGAGGATTAAAAAAAATAGAGCGATCGCTCCAGACTTTCAAGCAACCCAGTACTCTTGAGGGTACTGTCGCTAATTTATAGTGCCAGCCAAACTAGATGGGGCATGATGCCCGTCTTGCATCACTGCTGTCTTAATGTGTATTCAAATTGGATTCAGAACCCATTAATTTTTAATCAATTCTTAATCGTGAAATAGGGGCGATTTAATGGTTAGCGGACTCACCTTATTAACAACAGCTGCATTGATTGGAGCAGGAACCTATATGTGGACACGGCGATCGCAACAGAACTCTCAATCATCATCAGGGAAACCTCAACCGACCATGAAAGGCAAACCTCTTGACACCGTTAACTACACCACCCTCCCCTCCGCACCCTCCTGGTCGCCTGACAAAAAAATCACCCTTTATTCCCCAGAATATATCGACGTTGAACGCTTCAATGCCCTGCTAGGAGATGCCGCTGAACTGAAGTGGGTCGGCAAGCCACTCACCGATATCACCAAACTTTTCGTCAAAGAAGTCATCCTAGACGATGAAACAACCATCTATCCCGAAACGCTGAAAGTTCCTGGTTTTGTCGGGATTGCAGACGACGAGACAGTGACAGATGCAGAAGGCAAATCGGTCTCTGCTCACGCTGATGTCGCTCAGCTCCTCGAACGAGACGGTCTCCTCGTCGTCACCTTTCAATGGGACAAGGAGCGCTATGGCATTCCTCTGGATACCCGACAGCCCATGGAAAAGGAGCTGTTTCAAGAAGCCTTTGCTAAGAACGAAGCGCATCACGCGGGTGCGCTCGTGCCAGCCACTCGCTTAGGCGATAACGATGAACCCATTCCCTCCTTTGCAGCCCACAACGAACCCGGCAACTACCATGAAGGAATGTATGGCGATGATGGATTTGTCACCGCTGCCCAGCGATTGGTGTTCCCTGATTTCGTGAGCCGCGAGCAGGCTCGGGGATACACCGACAGCATCATGTGCTGGATGGGGCTGCTCAATCCGTTCGTCAAGTTTCCCAATGACTACAACGGTGGCGATCCCACCCGTGTGACTGATGCGTCCACCCTGCGTACCTTTCTAAAGAATGGCTTGCTGGCCTGTTTGGGCGATCGCACAGCGGTTAAATTTCTGAATGACACCGTAAATATGACGTACTGTGCCGAGTACATCTACGTCACCCTCAACACGGTTCTCTTTCCCTTCAACAAACCCACGTTGACTGATTTACTGGATGGCGACGCAGCAAAGGCCGATCAGATTCTGGCCATTCAGACTGCCCATAACAACCGTCAGCCCACAATTCTGACGCAGAAAAGCGAAGATGCAGAATTTGAAGCGCTCTTAACCCGAACTCCCAGCAATCCCCAGTTTGACGCCTTCAACATTGCCATGCCCGTTGTTCCGGCTGATTTGCCACCGCTAAACAAGGTGTTGGAAGCAAACAATTACTATCCACCAGCGGGAAGTTTGCCCCTTCCTCCCTTCCTGATTTCGCAAATTCTCCGTCGCGCCTTTCGCACCATCTTGCCCCGACAGCAGGCCAAAAGCCCTTCTGAACGGCAGAAGATTGCCCAGGCTCAAGCTCGGCTGCTGCGCTATCTAGAAGCGGCACTCGTCCAGCAGTTGGGGTTGGAAAACGCCGCATCCACTGACCCCCGCATTCAGGCCATGAAGCAATTTACTGACCTGGTGATTCAGCAGGTCAGTCGAGATTTTGAAACCTATGCAGAATTTGATGCGGTGATGGATCAGCTGATGGCCCAGGCCGACAAGATGCTCATTGGGGCGGGCGATCGCACCCGCTTTGTGCCCCCTCGGATTTACACCGATTGGGGACAGCAAGACGGAGACACCAACCTGCCAAAAGGGTGGGGCTTCAAGCTAGAAACCGTCTGCGCCTTCACCTCTCGTCGCGTCATCGGACATCCCGATCGTCGCGTTCCCAAAAAGTGGCGCACCATCCAGGTGCAAGACCCGCTGATGCAAGGGGATGACGTAAAACTGCTCCAGGGAGCAATGGTTCGGGCAGGCATGTCCGTCGAAGCCGATGGGTTCTTCGGCCCCAAATCGGAATCTGCTGTGAAGGAGTATCAGACGCAAAAAGGACTCGAACCCACAGGCAAGATTGATGAAGCCACTCGAAAGAGCCTGCTCAGTGCTTAGGGGTCTTCGACTAGATGTTCTAAAACCCATCATTTTCGAGAATGTGAGTGGCGATCGCCCGAATAATCTCCTGCACGATTTGAGTGTTGGTATTGCGGTCGGTCGCAACGGTCATCACATACAGCTCATCACCGATCAGGGCAGCGGTGGTTGAACCCAAGACGAGCGAATTCCAGCCTGTTTTTTCGCCAAGCCAGGTGAACTCATCACCGTCTAGTGCAGCTTGCGCCATGCGGGTGTCGGTTTGAGTCAACAGCGCACTGATCAGCAATTCGTGCCCCGGCACCGACCGCTGATAAATTTCGCCCATCATCTGGGTCATGGCGTCCGTTGTGATCTGATTGCGACCGCGACCCATGCGCTGGGGACGAATGCGATCGCCCATCAACTTGCTGCGAACAACTATGCCCTCAAACTCCTGCTCCTCAAGAACAGCATTGATGTAGTCAAACCCCAAATAGTCAATCAGTTGATTCGTGGCGATATTGCTGCTCTGGTCGATCATGCGCCCCATCACCTCTTCCAGCGGAAAGCTTCTACCTGCAAACAATTCAGAGGGATCTTCCGTGGCGTTGTCGGGATGAATGTAGAGCAGCGTGTCGGGGTCGATGTCGTCATCCGTCAACTTCTGCATGAGGGCCACGGCAATGGGAAGCTTGATCAGGCTGGCTGCACTCACGGGGGGGCGATCGCCATTGAACCGATGACAGTCCAACAAATCCACCGTGCAAACAGTGATATGCACCTGCTCCAAATCCAGACCTGTGCGCGCCGCAATGGACACCAGAAAATGAGAACGCACCCGATCGTATCGATCGACATCCTCTACAAGCTGCTGCTGGAAGTCGGCCATCTTTCGGGTCGCCGCTAGATTTAACGACGAATCTGACGGAACCCGTTGAAGCTGCGTGATCGCCGCCTGCCAGAGTTGCTGACTGTGTTCTAACTGAACTACCCGTCGAGGTCTTCTCAGCCGCACCTGTATGGCTTGTTCTGATAGCCGAATAGCCTGATTCCAGTGGGCTTCAGCCGTCTCTTCAATATGAATGCGAGCATGAACGGTTTGCAAAATGTGCTGACGGTTTTGGAAGGTGACAAATCTCTTATCAAAGGTTGCCAGAGCGTGTTTCATCACTCCCTGAAGTGCGGCGACACGGCTCTGGGTGAGGCGATCGCGCAAC
>JAYKJC010000629.1:0-3027 GCA_035285885.1 Leptolyngbyaceae cyanobacterium
ATGAACGGTTTGCAAAATGTGCTGACGGTTTTGGAAGGTGACAAATCTCTTATCAAAGGTTGCCAGAGCGTGTTTCATCACTCCCTGAAGTGCGGCGACACGGCTCTGGGTGAGGCGATCGCGCAACACGTAAAGCTCCTCGAGAGAATCAATCGGTTCATCGACGACTGCATCCAGTTGAGGCAGGTCTATCTCAGGGGCTTGACTCGGACGCGTAAAACTCACTCCTAGAAGCAGAGTTAAACTTACAGTCCCAGCCAGAAGCGCTGCCCATCGACTCCTCCTCCCTATCAAGCTCCCTGTTCGTAAACTCAACCCCGACACTCGTTGCATTTCGTAATGAAGTATTATGAATCCTCACGCTTAAGATACAAGGATGCTGGCTGTAGTGAATGATGTGTCTGATACAGCTTACGGGCTTCATTTGACGGGTTGTTTCACTAAATATTTCACCGAGTTCTCTTACAGTGATCACACCGCTGGTGGCACGGAGGCAAAGCCCTTGGGTTAGAACTCCCATCGAGACGCCAGGAATCAGGGATATCAAGAGCTTGCTCCGTTTACTGGGACACTAAACAAATACCCAGGATACCTGCCATCCATCAAAGCCGAAATTTAAAGATTCACAACAAATATCCGGGGAAATTCTGATTTTATTGAAGGCTTTTGATGAAATTTGATGAAATTTGCCATCATCAGGCACAATTTTCATCCATTACAGTCAAAGAACTTTGAGGGTATGATATCGGTCGATAGTGTCCTAAGGCTGAACGACTGACGTTCACTGACACAGCAGTTCCTGAAATCGACGATGCTTGCAAGCGTGATGCGCACTCAACAGCTATTTAACATCATTCGTCCTCGTTTTTAAGCATGACGTAACTGACCTCAGTTCTCATTCAGGGACAATACTGTTCATATGATTCTGATGGAGGTTGTTTGATGATTGGACTCGCTCCCCCAATTGGCCGATATGCTCCCGATTTCGAGCTGCCAGATACAGCTGGAGCGGTTCATCATCTCACGCGATACTTAGAAATGAAGCGAGCGGTATTGGTAGTTGTGTTGAGCAATCGCTGCCCAGATGTGCATGCCTGTGTGCAAGAACTGAACGCCTTACATCAAGAATTTTCAGGCCAGGGCGTCGCGTTGGTGGGCATTAATGCCAATGATGATGTGCAAGCGCCCGAAGAAAGCTATCAAAACATGAAGCAATTTGCCCAAGATTCTGGGCTTCAGTTTCCCTATCTGCGAGACATGACTCAAGATGTGGTTCGCACATTTGGTGCTAGGAAAACCCCAGAAGCATTTCTCCTCGATGCAGAAGGCAAGATTCAATACACAGGAGCCGTTCTTCCGGCACAGACGGCTCCTGTGTTAACACCCCATTCAAAGACACCCTTGAGAGAGGCGATCGCCCAACTCTTATCCGGTCAATCCATTGCTGTGCCTTCGACCCCTACAACCGGATGTCCAATTCTTTGGCGAAAGGCTTGAAAACTTTTCCTGGAAGAGATTTCAGACCTTTTTGACATTCTCTTTATGAACGTCTGCTGTTATCTTAGGTGGGAAGCGTTCAGGATTAAGCGTTTTCGCATGGGAACCACATACAAGCGAATTTTGCTCAAGCTCAGTGGTGAAGCACTGATGGGAGACTTGCCCTATGGCATCGATCCAGCCATTGTTCAGAAAATTGCACTGCAAATTGCTGAAGTCCATAAGACCGGAGTTCAAGTCGCTATCGTTGTCGGTGGCGGCAATATTTTTAGGGGGGTAAAAGGAGCCGCCTCGGGCATGGACCGGGCAACGGCTGACTATATCGGCATGATTTCCACCGTCATGAATGCCATGACCTTGCAAGATGCCTTCGAGCGAAATGGAATTCCAACTCGGGTCCAGACCGCCATTGAAATGCAAGAAGTGGCCGAACCCTACATTCGACGCCGCGCCATTCGGCACCTGGAAAAGGGGCGTTTAGTGATTTTTGGGGCGGGTTCGGGCAATCCCTTTTTCACCACAGATACGACGGCAGCTCTTAGAGCGGCTGAAATTAATGCTGAGGTTGTATTTAAAGCCACCAAAGTAGATGGTATTTATGATTCAGATCCGCGTACCAATCCAGATGCGAAGCGATATAAGAGCTTAACGTATAGTCATGTGTTGCAACATGATTTGCGCGTAATGGACAGTACGGCGATCGCACTATGTAAAGATAACAATATCCCGATCATGGTGTTTGACTTGTCTGTGGAAGGCAATATCGGTCGAGCCGTGAAGGGAGACCCTATAGGAACGATTGTTGGAGGAAGCTGTGAAGTTAGCTGAAGCTGAGAGTCTCATGCAAAAGGCAGTTGAGGCCACTCAACGCTCGTTTAATACGATTCGAACGGGACGAGCCAATGCATCAATTTTAGACCGGGTCATGGTGGAGTATTACGGCACTCAAACTCCCCTCAAGTCTCTGGCTAATATTAGTACCCCAGATGCGTCAACGATTGCCATTCAACCGTTTGACCCAGGTAGCGTTGCGGTGATTGAGAAAGCGATTTCGATGTCAGATTTGGGGCTGACCCCAAACAATGACGGCACCATTATTCGTCTCAATATCCCGCAACTCACGAGCGATCGCCGTAAAGAACTGGTCAAACAGGCTGGCAAACTTGCAGAAGAGGGCAAAGTCGCCATTCGTAACATTCGCCGAGATGCCATTGACAGCATCCGTAAGGATGAAAAGAATAGCGACATCTCTGAAGATGAGTCCCGCGATTTGCAAGACGATGTTCAAAAAGCGACGGATAAATTCGTCAACAGAATTGATGAAATTCTCGCCGAGAAAGAAGAAGACATCCTGACAGTCTAAGGTTATGGCGGTTTTTAATCGCCTTACGCACACAACCCGTGCAGAGATTCCGTAGGGGCGAATGGTCATTCGCCCTTAATTTTGTATATCACTCGCACAAATTGGGCATCGACGGCGTTGAGTTCTGTAACTGCAAGCCTCCTGGAGGTGACATTTAGGAGAAAATG
>JAYKJC010000630.1:0-3265 GCA_035285885.1 Leptolyngbyaceae cyanobacterium
CGCATCATGGCCGCCCACCTCTTCCCCAATGTGTTGCCCGTGATGATGGTGCATGTGTCCCTCAACATGGGCTGGGCCATTCTCAACGCCGCTGGACTTTCGTTCATCGGCCTGGGCGTGCGTCCCCCCACAGCAGAATGGGGCATCATGGTCGCCGAAGGCGCAACCTACATCATCTCCGGCGAATGGTGGCTCGCCATCTTCCCCGGCGTTGTTTTGATGCTCGCCGTATTCTGCTTCAACCTCCTCGGCGACGGCCTCCGCGACCTCATCGACCCCCGCATGCGAACGTAAGTCAAAGTTATTGATTTACAGTTGGTTGGCATCGCCAACCAACTGTAAATCTTTTATTTCCTCTACCTCTCCACTGCCATGACCCTCCTCACCATTGATAACCTCTCTGTCGAATTTCGCACCCGATCCGGTGTGGTGCATGCCCTGGAAGATGTCAGCTTTGCGGTGAAGCCCGGAGAAACCGTGGGCATCGTCGGCGAAAGTGGCTCTGGCAAATCCGTCACGGCCTTCACTGTCATGGGGATTTTGGATCGGGCCGGAAAGGTGACGGATGGGCGGATTCAGTTCAGTCCGGTGGGCGATCGCCACTACGACCTGCTCCAAACCCCTGAGAACACCCTGCGTCAGCTGCGGGGACGAGATCTGTCGATGATTTTCCAGAATCCTCGCACCGCCCTGAATCCCATTCGCAAAGTCGGCAAACAGATTGAAGATGTGCTGCGATGCCACGCGGGTCTGTCGAAAGATCAGCTCAAGCCCCGCGCCATCGAACTTCTCGCCAGCGTCCGCATCCCCGATCCAGAACAGCGATACAGCGCCTATCCCTACGAACTGTCGGGAGGACTCTGCCAGCGGATTATGATTGCCCTGGCTCTGGCCTGTTCGCCCAAACTTTTGATTGCTGACGAACCCACGACCGGACTGGATGTGACGACTCAATCGGCGGTGATGTCGTTGATGACCGATCTCTCCCATCAGAATCAGATGGCCACGCTGCTGATTACCCATGATCTGGCCCTGGCGTCTGAATATTGCGATCGCATCGTCGTCATGCATGCAGGTCATGTAGTGGAGTCCGCCCCGACCCATACCCTCTTCACCGCGCCGCGCCATCCTTACACCACCAAACTCATCGCCGCCACCCCCGAACCCCACAAAGGCTTTGATGAGCTGGAGCCAATTTTAGGAAACTTACCCGACTTGAGATCCGCCTCATTGCCCCCCTGCCGCTTTAGCCAGCGGTGTAATCGCTACACCGCTGCCTGTGATGCGAAGCCCCTGAAACGAGACTGGGTCAGTGACGATCACCTGGTCGCCTGCTGGCACCCCTGCGAAACCGAGGCGATCGCCGTTGCCACCGCTGCTACCCATGCGCCATAGACCCTCAAAACTCCGCTATTGCCCCCATGATCTGCCCGTACGATCTCACTCACATCATCCCTACCATGACCTCCTCAACTGTCGATTCTCAAGCCACCGTAACCGTCTCGCCCCACTCCGATGGACTCCTGACAGTTCAGGGACTGCGGAAACTCTTTACAGTGGGAGGAACCCCAGCCCAGCCCAAACGACTCCACGCCGTTGATGGCATCGATTTGACCATTGGCGATCGCGAAAGTGTCGGCCTCGTGGGTGAATCGGGTTGCGGCAAATCGACCCTCATTCGCCTGCTCGCCCGGTTGCTCGATCCCACCGATGGCAAAATCTGGTTCGACGGAGAACTGATCAGCCCCATTCCCGCGCGGCAATTTGCTCAGCATCCCGTTCGGCCCCAGCTTCAGATGGTGTTCCAGGACCCGACCGACAGCCTCAATCCCCGCTACACCGCCTTCGACACCATCACCGAACCGCTCAAGCGCCTGGGACACATGCGCGATCGCCAGCAGCTTCGAGAACGAGCCCACGAACTCGCCCAGTGGGTCGGCCTTCCCGCAGAACTCCTGCCTCGCTTTCCCCATCAGCTTTCGGGCGGGCAAAAAGCACGGGTCGGCATTGCACGGGCGATCGCCCTCAACCCCAAACTCCTCATTCTTGATGAACCCACCTCTGCCCTGGATGTGTCGGTGCAGGCCATCATCCTTCACCTACTGGCCGACCTGAAAGAACGCCTGGGGATGAGCTACCTGTTTGTCTCCCATGACTTGAATGTGGTGCGACTGCTGTGCGATCGCGTTCTCGTCATGTATCTGGGCAAAATCGTCGAGGCTGGCCCTGCTGAAGCGCTGTTCAACACCCCCCGCCATCCCTACACCAAAGCGCTGATTGACGCTATTCCCAGCTTCGAGTCAAAACCCAAAACCCCGAATCTCACCGGAGAACCTCGCAGCCCCATTAATCCCAATCCCAATGTGTGTCGCCTTGTCGGGCGGTGTCCCAGTGAGGGCGATCGCTGCCGACACGAAGCCCCTCAGCTCACTCTCGTTCAGAATCCAGCAGATCTGCCCTCTCAACTGCATCACGCCGCCGCCTGTCATTTCCCAAATGAATGCGTATGGCTATAAAAGTTGATTTTTCAGAATGATTGACTTAGCGTTGAGTCTCAGTCAGTCGGTGGAACATGTATTCCTTCCTCTGAAGGAATATGCGTCCTGTGGAAAATCACCCATGTTCATTTACAAATTCATCACCCTACTTTTTCCGGGATTTGCAGACGATAGCGGAGACGGCAATGGCAACCTGCCCAAATGGCTGGTCATTTTTCCGATCGTCGCTTTCACGTACCTCGCATTTGAAGGGTTAGAATCGTCTCCCAGTGGAACCTCTTCGCCTGGTGCATTGGAAACCGATCCGATAGAAGCCCGTGACGATGTTACTATCGACCCCAATCCCCAAACAACGATTGAGCCAAATCTCGCAGATGTAGAATCCCCAGAGATTGATGACCTGGACACCAATGATTCTCTGCTGAATAATGATCCCTCACTCGATGATCCTTTACTCGATGACCCTCAAACTGCATCGACAGGTGAAGACTTAGAGTTTGCCCTCATCGCAGGAGAATTCGTCAATGTCCGATCCATCCCAAGTGTGAATGCAGACCTCATTGATCGAGTGTCGAACGCGACGGTTCAAGTAAACGCACGGGTTGAAGCCCAAGATGAAGAGTGGTATCTCATTGTGCTACCTGACGGAAGGCAAGGCTTTGTCTATGGCGAGTATGTGCAGCCCATTCAATGAAACGGGTCGCTATTTGGAGCGGTGTGCAAATGGATTAAGCACAGGCAAGGGGCTTAAGCCCCTTGTTCACGGG
>JAYKJC010000631.1:0-4067 GCA_035285885.1 Leptolyngbyaceae cyanobacterium
GGCGTGGACAGTCATCGCAGCGCCGATGATGGCGAAGGTTTGGGGGTCACGATCCGCAGATGACGCAGATGGACGCAGATTATTGTTTACCATCTCTGATGCCCTGTTGATGCTATATCAATCCCAGGATTCCCATTATCTGCGCTAATCTGCGTCATCTGCGGATAAATTTTGGATGCACAAACAAGTCAATGCTATTCAGGACTTGTGGGCGATCGCTCCCAACGACTGGGCGATCGCCCTTCCCAGGTATCAAGTATTGCCCTACACAGAGGGAACAGCGGCCTTGCGGGTGGGGCGTTTGCGTTCGGATTTCTTTTTCAGGCCGATGGCTTGAGCTTCGTTGCTGTCGGAACCGTATTGGCCGCGCACAAATTCTTTCATGGCCAGCACTGCATTATGAAACTCCCACTCGGCCTGACGCGACTCGTCAATGGCGGCTTTGAGCTGAATTTCGAGCTGTAGCTCTTTTTGCCGACAGGCCATCATCGCCGCATGGGTTTGCTGTAAATTCTCAGCAGAGGCTTCCTGACGGGTGGTGGAGTAGTCCGTGATATACGACAATCCGCTGTAGGATTCCAGATCCTGGTTGATTACGGGTGACGGTAGACGGCGGCTGGTGTTTTGAGCAGGCATGGGCGTTTCTCCCGAATGAGTGTTAGATTTAGGGTGCCCATTGAGACGCGATCGCTCCCAGTCGTATCAGTAGCAGCCTGGAAGACGTATCGAGGCCAGCGATCGCCTAATGTCAGGTGTTGTTTTAACGAATTGGGCCTTGTTTTAACAAGTTGAGGCGTTTCATTGCTCTGTTGAGCACTGTTTTAGCAAGTTAGCCTCTGTTTTGATAAATTGGGCGCTGTTTTAATCAGTTGATGGCTCATTCTAAATCAGGCAATTGCTCACGAGGCAATAATACTCGGATGGTGCGAACTTGCCTGGGTTCTCGCGAAATGAATAGCCTGATTGGGGAGTGAGACATTTGTCTGGCTGAGTGCAAAAAGTCCTGCAAGTTGCTGTATCTCTTGCCACCAAGATTTCCAAATGAAGTTATCCTAGAGCAAGAGTTTTTCCTCAGAGCGATCGCGCATGTCGAAGAAAACCTACAGCTGGAAAAGATTTTGGTGTCCTCGTAATGCTCAGATTGATCTTGGCGATCGCGGCTATCTAGTCGATCCAGAATCAGAATGGGGCAGACACGCAAATCCTGAACTGGTTGGGTTGGATGCGATCGCTAATGACGAAGATTCTCGTAAGAAACAAGCGCCACAAATAACTTTCAAATCAGACAAGAACACAGTTTAATGAGCAAGCCCAGCGTCTCACTTCATCTGTCAATACAGTACGAGCAGCGCCCTGATTGACTGACAAAAGTTTTTAGCCCTCACCCTAAATCCCTCTCCCAGAGCGGGAGAGGGACTTTGAGAATCTCGTCTAGTCGTCTGGCTCCCCTTCGCCCCTGGTGGGAGAAGGGGTTGGGGGATGAGGGGGTGCAAGATTTGTCAGTCAACCAGGCTTCGCTCTTAGGATATCTTGATTTTGAGTGTTTTTGTCTCCACCACAGAGGAGCAAAATGATTGTTACCCCTGATTGAGCAAAATAAACGCGATATCCTGGGCCATAGTCAATTCTAAGTTCCATGACGCCTTCACCGACAGGCTTAAAGCCTCCCAGATTGCCCAAACTGATTCGGTCTATTCGCTTTTTAATTCTAGCTCTTGCCTGCCTGTCTCGTAGAGTATCGAGCTAATTTTGAAAGGGGCAATCATCGTCCTCGGTCACGTATAAGAGCACGACCAATCAGAAGGTGCTTCAATGGTTCCAGTGAGAGATTCGGGTACATCCCATCTAGCAGTCGCAGGATGATTGTTTGAGATTAGCCCAACCTGGCAAGCTGTTGAGCGGCCCAGTTTCTCAGTTTTTCATTATTGTCGTTTTGGGCACGATCTTGAAGAAGTTCGCGGGTTTTAGGATGGTCGGGGTATTGCTGAACCAGAACCTTGAGGGCAATTTGGCGGGAATTGCCTTCCCAGTCGGACTTACGCTCGAATGAGTCGTTGAGGGTGCGATCGCACCAAAACTCAAATAAACTCACGTCGTCTTTGAAGCCTCGCGCTAACTCCTGCACTGCCGCCATCCGAACCGTTCTAGCTAGCGGCCGTTCTGTAGCATAAGAGCACGAAACCCCGCTTGAACAAAATGGCGATCGCTCGTCACAGCATCGGTTAGGTTTTGCTGCTGCATCACGATGAAGGAGATACAGTCAGTTAAACCCCAAGTTTTATCAGAGCGAGATTGATAGAGGGCAAGGGCTTGCATCAGTAATTCTGTATCAACACTAATGATTCTAATGTTGTTAGTGCGGTAGCACTGCTGGATAAATTGAACTGCACTTTCTCGATTGAATGCGCTCAGAGCGTTGCCAACTTCAATGAAGATAGCGTCTGTAATCCAAACTTCGGAAGCGGTACGTATGCGGGGGAAAAGCTGTCTTGCTTGATTATGGAAATCATCGCGTGGATTCAGCAGCGCTTGAATGAAGACGGTATCAAGAAATACGCGATCGCTCATTGGACGTCAGCGTTTCTCTGCTTTGGGACGCCGTATAGATAATGATCGTGCTCTGTTGACCAATCAGAAGGTGCTTCAATGGTTCCAGTGAGAGATTCGAGTACATCCCAGGCGTTATCTGGTGCAGGTTGATGCTGCTGCCGAAGAGCCACAACAAATGTTAGAACTTGCTGCTGTAATTCGTCTGGCAAGCTGCTCATCTCTTCAATTACTTTTGTGATAATCGGGCTACTCATTTTGGATATCCTCTTTGAAAGTGCTTTTGGAGGTGGCGATCGCCCTATCCGCTAATCTACCGTGGAATGCGTGACGAGATGGGGAAGTGCGATCGCCTCTCCAGCAGTCGCAGGATGATTGTTTGAGATTAACCCAATTTGGCAAGCTGTTGAGCCGCCCAGTCTCTTAGTTTTTTATCGTTGTCGTTTTGGGCACGGTCTTGAAAGAGTTCGCGGGTTCTGGGATGGTCGGGGTATTGCTGCACCAGCACATTGAGGGCAACTTGGCTGAGGAACATGACACATATCACTTTATTTTGAGAATGCGATCGTATTCAGCGTGAGAGCCAATCCAGAACCAAACGATCTTATTCTCGTGCGGTTTCATAACTCCTAAAGCTCGCCAGCCAATACCGACTCGAACTGACCAAATGTTTAACTTATTGTTGACTTTCTTAAATTCAAGACTGGGATGAGAAGGATTTTCTCGCCAAAGCTGATAATTCTTCTTAGCCGTTTCCTGAACTCGATTAGGCAATGTAGAAAACAGCTTGCGAAAATCTTGAGTTCTCGAAGACTTCATTACACTTCGCCAAACCCCTTTTCTTCAGTTTCACCTGCGTCATCTTCGGCCAGAGCCGCTTGGGCCATCGCTGCAAAACTGCCCATATCGGTATCTGAATCAGAAAACGTTGCTTGCCACTTCAGCTCATTCTCAATGTCATCTAATAGTTGCTGAGCAATTTCATCCTGAAGCTCGCTTGGCAACTTTTGGGCTTCTCTAAAGGCTTGTTCCAATAATGTTGTCATAATTCTCTCCGATTGTTTTTAACAATAAACTCTCTCAAAAGGCTCCCCAGTTTTACATTCTTAATTTTACATTTTTAATTTCTCCAACTGCTCTGTCGCCCATTTTCTAAGCTGCTCGTCGTTGTCGTTTTGGGCACGGTCTTGAAGGAGTTTGCGGGTTTTAGGATGGCCGGGGTATTGCCGCGCAAGAACCTTGAGGGCTATTTGACGGGGATTCTCTTGAAATGGATTCTCACGCTCGAATGGGTCGTTGAGGGTGCGATCGCACCAAAACTCAAATAAACCCACATTGTCTTTGAAGCCTCGCGCTAACTCCTGCACGGCCGCCATCCGAACATCGTTAGCATCGTCGCTTTGGGCGCGCGATTTGAGAATCGCTAAGGTGTCAGGGTCGTCTTTGAAGCCTCGCGCTAACTCCTGCACGGCCGCCCTCCGAACATCGTAATCATCGTCGCTTTGGGCGCGCGATTTGAG
>JAYKJC010000632.1:0-8902 GCA_035285885.1 Leptolyngbyaceae cyanobacterium
AAAGACACCATTGTGACTCGGCTCGGAGACGGTCACTCAAAGCTCGGTAAAGCAGACATTATCAAGAAATTTCAAAATGGACGAGACACCATTGAACTCGAAGACATCACCGTTGAGTCTCTGACCATCGTCCAGGGGACAGGCCGACGCAGTGACGATACCCTGATCCAGCATCGAGAAACGGGCGAGTATTTGCTGGTTCTGCAAGATACAGACAGCGCAACGATTACCGCAGATGACTTCAGCGTTCAGTTGATCGATCCTGGCATTGATGTAGTGCCAGGGAGTGTTTCGTCTTTCGTCAACTCGGGCGTCCGGTTTAGCAGCAGCAGTCCATCAGAAGCGGACGTAGCGGCTCTGGGGGGCTCAACCATTACTGTCGGCAGCCGAACGTTCTACATCGGATACCGCCAGGTATCCTCAAACAACCAAAATCCCATTATCGTCAGTTTTGACAGCCAGAACCCAGGTAATGACTGGGCCAGGACGGATTATGAGGTGACTGGCACAGACGGTCGGGGGTATGGGTTGTTTTGGAGTGGCAGCAATCTATATGCAGTGTTTAGCGTTGATGGAACCCAAGGCACATCAAGCGAGGACTTCCGCCGCGCCAGTCAAGACGCCAGTCAATCATGGCTGCGGAGCTATGGGTCGGGTGGAGGTGCCAAAATTGCAGTGCTGACCCGCATTGATCCGCTGACTGGAGAATTGTTAGATGCCGTATACCTCTCAGCCTTGCTCAGTAATGGAAACAGCAACAGCCTTGTGATTAACGACATTGGCATCAACGCAAGCGGAAACCTCGTCGTCCAAGCTCAATCGTGGTTTTCTCCTCGAAACCCCAACGGAACTCGGATGACTCAAATTGGCTCAGGCAGTTCACCGTTTGATTACACCCTTGAAATTACTCCTGATTTACAAACAGTGGTGAACACGGCTGCTGACGGATGGCGATAGGGGCAAGACTTCATTTCTTGTCTTTCCAGGTAGATTTGACGTGAAGTTCTTGAAGCTGCTTCGGTTCCACGCCTGAGGGAGCATTGGTGAGAAGACAACGGGCTTGCTGAGTTTTAGGAAAGGCGATCGCATCTCGAATCGACTCTTCTCCGGCCAACAGCATCACAATGCGGTCAAGGCCGTAAGCAATGCCTCCGTGGGGTGGGGTGCCATATTCAAACGCCTCCAGCAAGAATCCAAACTTGTCTTTGGCTTCTTCGTCAGACAGCCCAATGGTTTCAAACACCTGCCGCTGAACATCGGGTTGATAGATCCTGAGGCTACCCCCACCGATTTCAAATCCATTCAACACAATGTCATAGGCTTGGGCGCGAGCCGTTTTCAAATCATCAATGTCGTCAGGGAAGGGAGCCGTAAAGGGGTGATGCAGGGCTTCGAGTCGCTGCTCATCCTCATTCCACTCAAACATCGGAAACTCAGTGATCCACAGCAGATTCCACTTGCTGGTATCAATCAACTTCATCTCCTTCGCGACGACTTGACGCAGACGGTCAAGGGTTTTGTTAACCGTCGCCGTATCTCCAGCTCCAAACAGAAGCAGATGGCCCGGTTTGGCATCCGTTCGCTTTAGAATTTCTTGTTTCTGCTCGTCGGACAAGTTGTCTTTAATGGCTCCAATGGTGTCGATCGCCATGTCATCGCGCACGCGAATGTAGGCAAGTCCTTTCGCCCCTGCACTCGCCGCTTCGTTAAATAAATCACCACCGGGTTTGATGCGAACGTTTGAGATCTGCTCGTTGCCATTCGGAATCGGCAGAATCTTCACAATGCCGCCCGACTTCACGGCTCCTGAAAAGACCTTAAATCCGCAGTCCTCAACAATGTCAGACACATCAACCAGCTCCAGGTCATAACGCGTGTCTGGCTTATCACTGCCATAGCGATTCATGGCATCGGCATAGGTCAACCGAGGAAATGGAGTTGGCAGATCAATCCCCTTCACGGTTTTGAAAATATGACAGATGAGCTTCTCGTTGAGGTCGATGATTTCATCAACAGACATGAAACTCATTTCCATGTCGAGCTGGGTGAACTCAGGCTGGCGATCCGCCCGAAGATCCTCGTCTCGGAAGCATCGGGCAATTTGATAGTACCGATCGAGGCCCGACACCATGAGAAGCTGCTTGAAAAGCTGGGGAGACTGGGGCAAGGCAAACCATTGCCCCGGATTGACTCGGCTGGGTAGCAGGAAGTCACGGGCACCTTCGGGAGTTGCGCGGGTGAGCACCGGAGTCTCCACTTCAATGAAGTCCTCTGTATCTTCTAGAAAACGGCGAATGGCTTTGACGACCCCATGCCGAAGCTGAAGATTTTGGGTCATGCGATCGCCCCGCAAGTCGAGATAGCGATACTTCAGGCGCAGTTCTTCTTTGACTGTTTCACCTTCCGCCATCGAAACCTGAAACGGAAGCTGCTTCCGAACGGCGTTTAGCAGCTCAATCTCATCTGCATAAATTTCAACCTCACCCGTGGGCAGTTTTGGATTCAGCGACTCTTCGGGGCGCTTAGATACTCGTCCGGTGACTTTAATCACGTATTCATTGCGCAAGCTTTCTGCCAATTCGTAGGATTTTGGAGTCCGCTCAGGATCACTCACGATTTGAGCAATGCCCGTGCGATCGCGCAAGTCAATAAAAATAACGCCACCGTGGTCACGACGACGATCCAGCCAACCATAAAGAGTGACCGTTTCTCCAATGTGTTCTGCCCGTAAATGGCCACAGTAATGGCTTCGCATAACGTTTATTCTGACTCGCACTAGATGAGCTAAAGGATTGTTCGACTGCATCTGGGCTGGCCATGCGTGTCACTTGGCATCAGCACCTGCCATGAACCCCGACACAAACCTAATCATTATCTGGTATCGCTGAGCAACAATCCTAAAAAATCTACAGAATATGGTCAATGGATTCCGCCGATTTAGCTAGAAAGCGTGACACAAGAAGGATGCTCAAATAGGAATTACCCCCAAAGGATAACCTATAGCAGCTTGCAACCGCGTTAAGCACAACTGTAGTGAACCAACGCGCATAGCGCTGTAATAAAAACTTGGGAATAAAAACTTGGGGGAATGACGGATTAAACGCCATTCCCCCTTAACTGTAGGCAAATGTAGATCCTGACAATGCCAGTTATTGAACCTGATGTCGAAACAATAGCTAACCAGTCAGGCCAGCTGTTATCGGATTTCGTTGTCCTTTTGCTGGGTCATGATATCCCACGCCGCTTTTGATGCCTGAGAGAGGCGATCGCCAAAATCAGTAACTTCTTTAACAATGGCATTCCAATTTCTCTCAGCTTCTTGCTGCACAATACTGAACGACTTCTCAACTTGTTCAGGGTCAAAGAGCTTATTCTCTTCCACCGCTTCTCGAAGCTGACGAACAGCATTGAGATAAGTCTCGCGGGTGAAGTCTCCAGCAGATTGTGCATCAACCTGAGCGCGGGTTCGCACCGCATTCACAAGTGCACGAGTTTCCTCGGTCAACTCATCCGGGTGAGAATGTAGCTCATTTGCAGGATCGTTCGGATCGATCGTAACAGGCTTAATGGTTTGAGTTTCGTTAATTTCTGGGTGCATATCGTTGACTCCTATCTCGATATAAGAATTCCTAAGGGACAAAACTATAGGACAGCTTGGAGGCGATCTTAGCGAACGAATTGAGCGTACTGCCAAATGCGCTTCCAGACTGTCTTCTAGATCAGCCTTCTAGGTTGGCATTTCCTGACGGTTAGAATGTCTTGACCCCTCTCAACTACGTTCTCAACTACGTGCCAAGGTACTGTCGAGAATAACGGGAAGAGGTTAAGGACTGTTCAACCTTCAGCAAATTTTGAATGCGGGCTTCGGTCGAGGGATGAGTCGAGAACAGATTGTTCATAGCCTCTTTGGGCAACGCGTTCATAATTAGCAATGGCTCAAACGCAGGATTCCCTGCCATCGGGGTTCGACGGGCAGACGCCTCTAGTCGCTGGAGCGCCCGTGCCAGAGCCCGAGGATTGCCAGTGAGTCGGGCAGAGCCCTCATCAGCAGCAAACTCACGAGTCCGCGAAATTCCCAACTGAATAATCGTCGCTGCCATTGGAGCGATGATGATCGTTGCCAACATGCCGAGAGGGTTGGGGCCGTTATCATCCCGTGAGCCACCCCCAAACCACAGGCTGTAACTCATAATTTGTGCCAGGAATGAAATTGCGCCCGCAATCGTTGCAGCAACGGCCTGGGTCAACGTATCTCGATTGATGATGTGGCTTAACTCATGTGCAATCACCGCTTCCAGCTCTTCAGCAGACAGCAGATTGACGATGCCCTGCGTCACCGCAACAGCGGCGTGGTCTGGGTCACGCCCCGTCGCAAACGCATTCGCTGCCTGTCCTGGAATGATGTAAAGCGCTGGCGTTGGAATATTTGCGCGATCGCTCAATCGCTTAACCATCGCATAGATCTGAGGTGCCTCAGAAGGAGAAACAGGCTGAGCCCGATAGGCCGCCAACGCAATTTTGTCAGAATAGAACCACGAGCCAAGGTTCATAACAGCGGCGATCGCAACACCGATAACCGCTCCTCCAGTGCCCCCAATGAGCCAATAGCTTGCTGTAATCAACAGCGCACTTAGCAATCCCAACAAAGCAACCGTTTTTAGCTGATTCATATCAAACCTCCAAAACAGATGGCGATCGCCCTAGTTCGCATTCGCATTTTCGCGTTAGTAATGCCGACTATCGCCCGGTGGATGATCCTTGCCAGATAATCCGTACGCAGATAATCTCTGCAAGAAGGACGGGAGCTCAAAGCTTTCCCTGTTAACTATTGTAGCGATCTGGTTCAACGCCCCATACGCCAAAGGGTTGAGATAACCGACCTGTAAAAGTACGGATCCGCACGTTTACCAGAAAATTTACCCTCCCCAGGAAATAGACGCGCTTGAATGTGAATGCAGATCGACTGCAATTTGGGAGTTCTACATACAGCGTTGTGTTTGTCGGAGTAAACAAAAATTTGACCAAAAACCAGCTAAACCGTCCGGACTTAGTATTTCTAAGCTTCTTAGTCAGATCCTCCATATGAGAGTCCGGATTTTTGACCATCAGACGGAAAGGTGTTGAGGAAGCAACCAATGATTGCTTTTCCCCTGGAACGCTTATCTAACACCTATGACGGAATCTTTTATTTTCGGGCCAACCAGTCATGTCCTTGGCACGAAAGATGCGCCTGACATGCTAAATTGGCTTGCCAATAGTCTTGAAGCCGGGGCAAAACTATTGTTAATCGACTTAATGAACGTGCGGGCTCTCGAAAGTAGCGGCATTGGAATTTTGATGATTGCCCAAAATCGGGCTCGTCGTGCAGGAGCGCGGTTGGTTATGTGTTCGCTCAACGATGAAGTGTCGCTCCAAATTGAGCGAGCTGGACTCCTGGAAAAGTTTGAAATTTTTCCGAATCGAGATGCCTTTGAACGCATTGCCAGCAGCTAGTGCTCGCGTGAGAACAAAATCCCCACAATCCCAATGCCCACAACCGCAAAAAGAGAGGGGCGGCTGGCTCAGTCGCCCCTCTCTTTTTGAGAGTTTATTGCAGGACTTATGCAAGTCCTAATGTTCTTGCATTAAGCAACTCTTGAAGACAGTCCAGATTGATTCTTGCCCTCTGCTTGCTGAGAGTTGTCTAGCTCAGAGTTGTCTAACTCAGAGTTGTCTAACTCAGAGTTGTCTAACAATGTTTGCCCCTTGATTTCAGTCAAGGCAATGAAATCACAGAACTGCTGAGTTAGCTCAGGGTTTCGCCACCCTTTTGTTGCTTCTTCTTGAAGAATCTTGATAGAGTCTTCCGCAGTAAAGGCCACCTTGTAAGGGCGTTCACTCGTTAGCGCATCATAGATGTCAATGATCTGGAAGATTTGTGCCAGGTAGGGAATAGCCTCGCCAACAAGCCCATCGGGGTACCCAGAACCATCCCACCGTTCATGATGATGACGAATGATGGGTAAAACGCCCCGCATGGTTCTTAACGGCTTACAAATCTGTTCTCCAATCAACACATGCTGACGCATCACTGTCCATTCTTCATCCGTCAGCTTTCCTTTCTTAAGGAGAACTGAGTCGGGTATGCCCACCTTCCCAATGTCATGGAGATATCCACCCCACATCAAATTACGAATTGCTGAGCGGGGTAATCGCAAGAATCGACCAAATGATTCTCCTCGCTGAACCAGTCGCTCGCAGTGGTCGCCTGTGTTTGGATCACGACTTTCAATCGTCCGTGCAATGGAGAGGAGAGCTTGCTCAGCGTGATCCAGATCTTCGTTCAACCGCTTTTGTTGAACCAGGGATTTCACTCGCGCAGAAAGCTCCAACTGATCGAAGGGCTTCGTTAGAAAATCATCTCCTCCAGCTTCGATGCCTCGCAGGCGCGATCGCCGATCGTTCAGAGCCGTGATAAAGATTACGGGAATGAGCCGTGTATGCTCATCTTTTTTGAGTTCTCGACAAACTTCAAACCCATCCATGCCTGGCATCATGACATCTAATAGGATGAGGTCAGGAGCCAAACTCATGACATTCTCTAGGGCAGCGACTCCGCTCTCTGCCTCAACAACATCGTATCCCTCCACTGATAAAAGCGCGACAGCCGTCATCCGGCTGGAGGGATGATCATCAACAACAAGAATACGTGGACGTTCTGGATCAAAATGATTCACAATAAAATGCTCGTTCCTTTCTTATTAGGAGAGCCGAACCATGCATTGAAGAATACTGATAATTGTTCGACCTAAAGAAGAGAGCTCAACTACTCCAGCTCATACCAGTATTCGATAGAAACTTGAGACTCGTAATCAGGCTTTTCACTGAAATCCTTAATTTTTTCTAAAAGTATATTTTCACCCTGTCGAAGGATTTCAACGATAATCTGCTGGATTTTCGTATGTCAACTCTGTATCTCATATATTTAGTGTACTCACAGGTCAAGCCCTAGACGATTTCATCTCGAAATTTATACTTCGAATTTATATTCGAAATTGATGTCTGTCGCCATGCAGCTTCGGACAACCATATCCCTGTTAAAGTGACTATCGCTATATGTTCGAAATTGATATTTATCGCCTTACGCGCTTACGTGGGGGTGGAACTCCAGCGATGGAGATGCACACATTTCGAAGCACACCCATTCAATGTTCTAACGTGGAAGCCCAAGGCTATATGAAGACACATGAATATGAATATGAATATGAATATAAATAGAAGACAGACGAATAGAAAACATACGGATGGAATTGTGAGGGTCAGTAAGTCCGCTTTGGGCAGAACGCTTTGAGTAGAACGCTTTGAGTAGAACGCTTTGGGTAGAAGGGTATGCAGTTTATCGATCAAGCAGAAGTTGAAGTTCAGGCAGGTGATGGGGGAGACGGCATTGTCGCATTTCGCCGTGAGAAATATGTTCCAGCAGGGGGTCCCGCTGGAGGCAATGGGGGAGCCGGTGGGTCAGTCATATTAAAAGCCGTGAGTCATTTGCAGACATTGCTGGATTTCAAATATGCTCATCGATTTCGCGCCACCAATGGTCAACGGGGAGGGCCAAACAACAAAACGGGTGCAACGGGGGGCGATCGCATCATTGAAGTTCCTTGCGGCACCGTCGTATATGACGCGGACACGGGAGAGCTAATTGGCGACCTCGTTACTCCTGATCAGACGCTGTGTGTGGCTGAAGGAGGAAAAGGCGGTCTGGGCAACCGACACTTTCTCAGCAATCGCAACCGGGCTCCAGAACAAGCATTACCAGGCTTGCCGGGAGAATGCAGAATGATTCGGCTGGAGCTAAAGCTACTTGCTGACGTTGGCATTATCGGTCTACCCAATGCAGGAAAATCGACCCTGATCGCCACCCTGTCTTCCGCTCGGCCTAAAATTGCCGATTATCCCTTTACAACTCTGGTTCCCAACTTGGGGGTTGTTCGCAAGCCCACGGGAGATGGCGTTGTCTTTGCCGATATTCCAGGGCTCATTGAAGGTGCCCATCAGGGAACGGGACTGGGCCATGATTTCTTACGTCATATCGAACGGACTCGTCTGTTGCTGCATCTTATTGACGGCACAAGTGATGATCCGATCGCCAACTACCAAACTATTCAGGCCGAACTTCAAGCCTACGCTCATGGCTTAGCCGAACGTCCTCAAATCGTTGCCATCAATAAAGTCGATGCCATGCTCGCAGATACCGAAGCAGTGGAGGCGATCGCCCACCAACTCCACCAAATGAGTGGATGTCCCGTGTTCATCATCTCAGCAGTCTCGCAGATCAGGTTGGAGCAACTGCTTCAATGCATTTGGTCAATCCTCGACGAAACATCCGAAGCAGCCGAAATGCCTGAGGAAATGACGCCTCGCAGTTGACTTATAGCGCTATGCGCGTTGGTTAAGGATAGTTGTGTGAAGCGTGTTGCGCCCCATACAACTGTTTTCGTACTTAACGCGATTGCAAATCGCTATAGGTAACGAGCCGTATAAACGCAATCACCACACTCACATTCATAAAAACCTGAACACGCATATTACTCTGCATCGCCGAAGAAAGCAGGGTTTTCTGCTCGTGGATTGGCAGGTTGTTCTGGAGAGACGGTTGAATCCACCTCAGCAGGTTCGAGCTGAAAATCAGGCGGACTTTCAGCTGATGGAGCCATTTCCAGGGTTTCATAAACGGTTCGAGACACCTGTCGAATGAGTTCTTGCCCCCGTGGATCATTATGAGGACGCTGAACGAGAACCGTTAAGGCATATCGTTTTCCGCTGGGCATATCAATCAAGCCGACATCTCCAACCATGAGACCGATATCTCCCGTCTTGTGGGCAATCTGAGCCTCAGGGCCAATTCCTTGCGGGAGTAGGG
>JAYKJC010000633.1:0-10959 GCA_035285885.1 Leptolyngbyaceae cyanobacterium
AACACCTTAACTCTCTCATCTCTACGACTGACACACTTTTCAAAGCCAAACACCTTCATGCCTGAGTGAACTTTGCGAAGTCGTGCCATTCTTCTACGCTAGCGTGGAAAGAAGAATTGCATCAATCGGCGTTACTGAATTTGGGATGAATCAAAAATTTGCAGCCTACAAATGCCTTACAGTAAGGGCATAGCCTGATTGACTGACAAAACTCTTGAAACCCTCATTCCGTCGTAGCTTGGGTTAGCGTTAGCGTAACCCACCGCAACCGTTCATACTGTTGGGTTTCGCTTCGCTCAACACCAACCTACATTGAAACTTTTGTCAGTCAATCAGGCAAGTCACAGATGGGTTAGGACGGACCCAAACGTTGAAGCCCTTTCCCTGTTACTCAACTCCGAGAGGGTGGTACCAGGAACCTCTGACCCGGACATGCTGATGGTCAGAGGCGATCGTCACATCCGCAAAGCTCGCGTCCCGTGGGCGAATGCGGTAATACAATTTCCCATCATCTAGCGGGTCAGGAGTCTCATCAATGATTCCCTGAGAGTGCTGAAGCCACTGTTCCACATCGGGTGCAGGTGCATCGAAACGCACAATGTAAACTTTGGAAAAAAGTTCTCCATCGGAGTCAACGACGATGTTGTTCGCTGAGGTGGGCAAAGGCGCGAGGCGAGCCCAAAGATTCACCGTTTGCAGAATGCGAGGTTGATTAATCGGGCTGTTGTCGTCATAAAACAACCACTGAATGGGTTCGGTGGGTAAGATTCCAGGATTGAGTCGCTGCCAGGACGGACTAAAGGCCACATTGAACAACAAGACAGTTGCTCCGACAAGCAGAGCAATGACGGTCATCACATTAAATAGCAGAGATGCCAGTCGATTCATGGGCAGCAAAGCAGTGACGGTGCGATTTTAAGCAGCAATGGTTTGGCGATCGCCCCCCACTTTCGCAAATTCGGCAAGCTGCTGTTCAATCTGCTGTTTGACGATGTCTCGATATTCCAGGAAGTGCTCGTTGTGGGCACACACCGTCACGTACTGCTCAACTACAGCAGGATTTTTGATCAGCATATGGAAGAAGTGATGCCAGAATTTCCAGCGGGTTTTGCGCTTGAAGCCTTGCCGCCAGAACACAATCAGCAGCGCCCGGACGACAACCCACTCCGGCAGCTTAAATTCGGGCTGCACTCGGGGTGCGCCCAGCTTCAGGAAATAGCGATACACCCGGTCGAGATACTGTTCAGGCTCGTAGAGTTGGCGGAATGCGTCGATGTATTCCTGAGCAATGTCTTCAACGGGACGGGTTGGCACAAAGTTCATCAGGGTGGTCTGGTTAATGTTGCCGTCCTTCTCCCGGAGGCGACCTTCTTTTTCTAGCCGATGCCACAGGGCGGTGTGGGGCAGGGCTTGCAGCATGGCAAATGTCGTGGTGGGAATGCCCGTGATTTCAGCAAACTCCACGATACGCTGTCCGGCTCCGGCTTTTTCGCCATCAAACCCGATGATGAACCCAGCAATCACCCGCAGTCCTGACCGGGTGACTTTCTCGATGGAGTCCAGGAGGGGCGATCGCGTATTTTGGAACTTCTTCGTGAGCTGGAGGCTATTCTCATCCGGGGTTTCAATCCCCATGAACACCGCCGCAAAGTTGCATTCCAGCATCAGCTCAATCAGCTCATCATCTTCAGCCAAATCGAGAGAAGCTTCCGTGTCGAAGCGGAACGGATATTTGCGCTCGGCTTGCCACTCTTTCAGTTCTTTCAAGAGCAGCTTCACGTTGCGCTTATTGCCGATGAAATTGTCATCCACCATGAAGACGCCCCCACGCCAGCCCAAATCGTAGAGGTACTGCAATTCTGCAATGAGTTGGGTCGGGGTTTTGGTGCGGGGTTTGCGACCGTAGAGCACAATGATGTCGCAAAACTCGCACTGAAAGGGACATCCCCGAGAGAATTGAATAGACATGGAGTCGTAGGCATCCCGCTCTAGCAGATCGTACCGAGGAATGGGGGTGTCAGTCACGGCAGGCTTTTCGCCATTGGCGGTGAATTCGCCACGGGCTTCTCCCCGCTCCAGTGCTTCGACAAATAGCGGAAGGGTAATTTCACCTTCGTCCAAAATGAGGTAATCGACCTCAGCCGCCCGCATTTCCTGAGGCATGGAGGTGGGGTAAGGCCCCCCGACCGCAATGGGTTTGCCATGCTGCTTGGCGTTGGCAATCTGAGTCAGCATGTCTTCTTTTTGAACAATCATTGCTGACATGATGACGATATCCGCCCAGGCCCACTCGTCTTCAGTCACCTCTCGAATATTGCAATCAACCAGCTTAAATTCCCATGACTGAGGCAGAATGGCGGCAACCGTCACAAGTCCCAGTGGCGGCAAGAGAACCTTGCGGTTCACGAGTTCTAGAATTTTCTCGTAGGACCAAAAGGTTTTTGGAAACCGGGGATAAACCAGTAAAGCTCTCATTTGCTTTAGTCCTTCTTAAGCGTGATTTTTAAGAATAATTGCTGTGGGCAGTATATCCTGTCCTCACATCATCTGTTTGAACTGAAAGCAATGACTCCCATCATTTTTTACCAAATAGGCTAAAGGGCTGGGACGTTGGCCTAGACCTTTAGCCACGGCTAGTCTTTGAGTTAAGCACATCTCATACCAATTCTCCAAGCTTAGGCTATACATTCGACCAGCATGTGTTCCCTGAGCGAAGTCGAAGGGAACACATGCTGCCAACCTCTTCAGGGTGTGGTTTCTATGCCGGATAAATCCGCAAACGTCGATTGGGTTCGTCTCCCAGGCTGGTGGACTTGAGTCGATAGTGCTCGACCAGTTCATGCTGCATCTTTCGCACTGTCGCCGACCGAGGCAGGAGTTCGACAGGTTGCCCTTTGGGAATGACGATTTGCTCAACCGCGAGCCGCGCTTCTTCTAACGCTTCCAGTTCATCATCATCTCCATTGCGTGAAAAGACATTCAGGTCAATGGATTCCTCCAGGGTATTGTCAATGTCCAGCAAGCGTTGAAGCCCTCGAATAATCTGGGGAACGCTATTGGATTTGATGGTGTGAATCGGGAGCTGACGCACTTTTGCCATATGGCGCAGCTTGGAGTGGTTCTTAACGTGCGATCGCAACGCCAGAACTCCATGCGCGCTATCAATGTCCTTTGTCAGCTCGACAGGAAAATTTAGCGTTCGAATCACCTGCTCAATGTTCTGACGACTCACCCCATAGGGATAGATGCGAATAGAAGCATCTTCTCCGTCGAGGCTGGCATCCGGGAGCCGACCATCAAAACTGTCGTACCCGCTCGGTGGAGTGCCTGCCAGTGAGGCATCAAGCATCTCTCTGAAGGTTTGGGCTTCAGGAACCAGGGTAGGATTCTCAGCGGTAAAGAGGCGATCGCCCCGCTTCGATTTTCGCGCCCCTCCCGACACCGGAGCCATCCGCCCCGATGAGCGCCACCCCCCGGCACCGAAGGAACCTGCATCTCCTAGAGGCCGCAAAGGAATTGCCCCTGATTTCGCAGGTTGGTCAACAGCTTCATGGGTAATCGCGACTGAGCCGTTCTCCTGAACGGTACGCACCTGCGGATCGGGTCGATGCCCCCTGAGTCGATGATCGACCGTTGCAGCCACATCCTCATGAATCACCCACTTGTGCCGCTCCAGCATTTCAATGGCAATATCAAAGGTGGGCGGAGCTTTCCGTTCCAGCACGCTTTTCTGGCTGCCCCGACGCCGTGCTTCATCATCCCCCAGGGTGACCGATTGAATGCCCCCCACCAAATCTGACAGGGTCGGGTTTTTCATCAAGTTGTCGATGCGGTTTCCGTGGGCCGTTCCCACCAGTTGAACGCCCCGTTCGGCAATCGTCCGAGCCGCGAGAGCTTCCAACTCCGTGCCAATCTCGTCAATGACGATGACTTCAGGCATGTGGTTCTCAACAGCCTCAATCATCACTTTGTGCTGTAGCTCTGGGCGAGACACTTGCATCCGCCGAGCCCGACCAATGGCGGGGTGGGGCACGTCCCCATCTCCAGCAATTTCATTGGACGTGTCGATAATCACAACACGCTTGTTGAACTCATCGGCCAACACTCGGGCAATCTCCCGAAGGGCAGTCGTTTTCCCAACCCCTGGACGACCGAGCATCAAGATAGAGTTTCCTCGTCCCACTAAATCGCGAATCATGCCGATCGTTCCAAAAATGGCACGCCCGACCCGGCAGGTGAGGCCAATGACTTTTCCTGAACGATTGCGCATGGCGCTGATGCGATGAAGCGTTTTCTCAATGCCTGCGCGATTATCGCCGCTGAATTCTCCAATTCGATTGACACAATACTGAAGATCGTCGTCGGTGACCGGATCGTCCGTCAGATATTCCGTCGCATCGGGGAACCGAGCTTCCGGTTGTCGGCCCAAGTCCATCACAATTTCGATGAGCGTTTCGCGGTGGGGATGCTGGTTGATGCGATCGCGAATGGACTGGGGAAGAACCTCTAGCAGTTGACTCAGGTCGTCGGCAGCGACCCACTCATGGACTTCGAGATCCTCTGGAGGAGCTTCATGTTGAGGGGTCGAACGAGAAAATTGGGGTCGCTTAAGTGAAAAATTTGAATGACTATTGAAGGTCATAAGATATAGATGAATATGATGTAAAACTTTGAGGAATGAGCGATGAGCAAGCGGCTGGAGCTAGGTTACAGCCCTGCACAGATTGAAGCCGCTCATGTTCGTTAGCTGTTGCATGACCAGGGTCTGACCGAGCCTGTAAGCGCTAGCAAAAATTTTCACAAATGAGTTCACCGATGATAAGGCTGAGTTGAAGCGCAGTGTCGCTTGTGGCGACGGTGCCGTATCACTTCTTAAGTCAATGAGTCGGGTCATAGTAACTTCCATTTGAACGATTGTCGTGCAGGCAGATACCGGATTGACGGTGACGTATTCTTAGAAATCTATCGTTGATGAAGTACAAAGGTATTTATCTTAATGGTATCAACGTTTAGAGATGCAGTCCTGGTGAGAAGGCGTTCAAGGCAATGGGACGTAATGAAGGTTGTTTTTTCAGCATTACACAACCGAAGGCATTGTGGCGGACGAGCCACTAAATTGTGCATCGCGTTGAGCATCCGCCGAGGACACATAACCCTCACACGAATCGTGAGATGCGGGAAGTAAGGTTCCTCCTTTTAATTGAGCGACAAGCTGGTGGGCTGCACGGACTCCTTGCCAGAGAAGGGTGGGGTGATTCTCTAGCTGAAATCCACCTTCTTCAGAAGGACTATCAGCAGCATTTAAGATGGGGTCGAGGAGCGATCGCGCATAACTCCCATATGCGACCCCAGCAAGACGGTTCTGGCCGTTCGTTTGGCCATTTGTTTGGCTATTTGTTTGGTTATTTATTTGGCCATTCAAGAGCTTAAGCTGGCGGAGTTTGGGCACCGTATGAGCATTCGTTCCACCTGCAAGCTGAACAAACCCCGGAAGGTTTGCAGCAAGAACTTTCTGAGCCAGCCGAATCGATGCATGGGTGGTGCCGTTCCCAATATCGCCGCTCATGGGACGGCCATCGGTCTGCCAGATCAGCACCGACGGCTGAGGAACCATGATGCGGTGCAGATGGCGCAAATAGGCAATGAGGTCGGGGCCATCAGGACAACTCACCGCGACGAGTTTGAGCTGAGGCACAAAGGGGGCGATCGCCCGCCACACCGTTTCAAAAGCGTCCACTCGACCGACTTGAGTATGAATTTCTATCGCATCCACATAGGGCAGCACAGACGCCGCCAACAGCTTCAGATCAGTGGTGTACGACTGGGTGGTGATATTTTCAATGGGACAAATCGGAACACAGCGTCCACACCCATAGCAGCGATCGCCCATCACCCCCTCCATCACCCCTTCTGAGGCAGACACCCGATCGGGAGAGAAGGCGATCGCATGGGCCGGGCAAATGGTCTCGCACGGGCGCGAACACTCACTGGGACAACGAGCTGGATCAAAGCTTGCTTTACGAAAATGCGGATCTTCACCGTCGTTCAGACTGACCATCAACCAGGGACGAGGGCGATTGGTCAAATTCTGAAGCCCATAATGACGCCCAACAGCTTGAAAGGCAGGACGCGTCCGCAAGTCGTCTGCAACATCTAGCGCATTACGCGCTATGGCAACAATAGCAGGGTCAGCCGCAACATCAACACAGTCAGCACCTGCTAAAGCGTAGGACAAAATTAGATTTCGAATAGTCGGGAGATGCTGATAGCTGGCTCCACAGATTAACTTGAACCAGATACTCTCCCTCAGTGACAAAAAGGGATGGTGCAAGATAAATACCCCAACGGCGTAGTAGCCACTCCAAACGGATGCTTAACGCTCTTGGTGATTAGTTTACATCACCCCTGTAAATGTCAATATTTTCACTCAAAAACTTCACATTGAGCGTTCTATCGTAGGGCTGAACCCAAACGTAGAGTTTTTACCTTGACAAGAATCCATTCAGGGGCGTTAAAGCATCAAAAATAGGTGTGGACACGCTGCCCACATAGCCTTACACCTTAAGAACGACATCAATTCCATGATTCTAAGAAAGCTCTCACCTGTCCATTGGGCTGAAGCACCAGTCGAATTTGGGGTTGAGCATTGTTTTCGAGGGGAGACACAAAGGGGGCTCCAATAGCAGGTATTCCGGCTTGGCCGGCGTAAATTCGGGCGGTTTGTCCCAGGGGCGTCACCTGAGCCAGAGTCCCATTGGGATTCAGCGTCAACTGATACTCGATTGAGCGTTCTAAATCTTCCGGCGGTCGCCAAGAGCGTTGAAAATAGGCTCGAATTTCGTCAATCTGTGGCAGGCTTCCAGAAGACGACTCGTCTGAGAATTGCTCTGACGCTTGAGGCGACGCGGCACTAAAGTCTGCACTAGATGATTCTGGAGCTTCTAATGCTGAGCGACTGGATTGTGTTGTAGTTGAATTAGGGGTGCCTGCATCGTCTTGGCCTCGGGCTCGGGCGATCGCCCCTTCGGCCTCAGCCAACCGCTGTTCAACGGGTGGAATAGCGGCGAGTTCGGGCGGAATCCCTTGTTGGGCGGGTTCACCCGATTGAGAGGCGGATCGTCCCGTTGCGTCGGCGTCAGGCGATGGATTGGAACGCGATTGATTAGGTTGTGAAGCATTGGGCGAGTCAGTTCTAGCGTCTGACTCTAGATCATCGAGTAGAACATCATCATCCGTCTGAGCCCGCTGTCGCGCACGATTAGCGATTTGTGATTCTTCGTCAAGGGTGTCTGCGCCATCTGCTGATTCAGGAGAAGCGGGAGCCAGCGCAACCCCATCAGCATCCTCTAAGGCGGGTTCGGACGCTGTTTCTGATGAACTGGGGGCAAAACTCACCTGATTTAAAAGCGTTGGGAGCAGAACCCCAGTGGTTCCAACGGCAAGAACGAACATGGCCGCAATCTGCATCCAGGAACGAGAAAAGGAGCGGTTTTCGTTCTGTTCGGGAAGCACCAGCTGATCCGTTTTATATTGGCTGAGCGCATTCGCCAGGTCGAACAGCTCGATGGTGCTCAATCGGGTAGACGGACTGGAGTTCTGCGGGGTCAGTGCGCCCCACCACAATTCGTGCTTGAGTTTTCCTTTTGGGAGCAGAGCCAACGTTGAGGGAATCACGATGCCCATTCCCCCGGTTTGATTGATGGCACTGGCGGTTGGCATTGCAGGCCGGACACTATGCTGATCGGTCATCACGTCTGGAGGAACGAGCGATCGCCCCAGTTCGAGCTGAGTTGGCGGTAAAGATTCTGGAGAAAGCGCTGTGTTCCTAAACCGAGATGCTCCCTCTGTCGATGCCGAGGGCAGATCTCGTTCAAAGGTGGCTTGAAATTGCGATGCAGATTGACTCAGAATTTGCTGAACATAGGCATCAACAACATCACACAACAGATCCAGATGTGGGCGATCGCCCTGAACAGTCACATGCTGATCCGACGGAAGATGAGGGCCATCCAGTGACAAGCGAAATCGCAAATTCTTGAGAATCGGTTGACGACTCCATCGAGACAGAGGCGATTGATCCGCCACAATTTCGAGCGTACAGGTGGGTGGGGTATATCTGCGGAGAACAGAAACAGCCATGGTGGTGGAGGGTGTGAGGGACAGGGGAAGAGAGGTTAGGGAGTTGAAGGGATGAAGAACTGGACAGGTCTAGGGCGAACGGCGACGGGGACGGGGAGATTGTGGTGAACGCTTGGAAGGATGGGGCGATCGCGATGTGTTCACCTGAGATCGATCCATCAACGCCATCCATAATCGCCGAGTTCCGTTGGGTGCGCTGTAGAAAAATACATCAATCAGGAGTTTAAGCGCCAGGTCTGAGAGGGTGTCCATTGCGATCGCCTCGCCATCTTCCATCCTTTCCTGATAGAGCGTACTGAAGTTATCCAGGTAATCTCCTAAAAGCGCAGTGCGGTGAGGCTGTTTGTCCTCGGCGGCGACTTGTTCGAGCAAGGTGACCGCTCGACGCAGCAGTTCTTGGTGAGTCTCAGCTAAGTGACAAATAATCAGCACGAGCGATCGCGCTTCTTCAACATCAAGCCGTTTCCGCCCCTGGCCTTTGCGTAGCGGGCTCGACTGCCGCAATCGCCACAGACTCACCCGATCGGCAATGACATCAGCAACATCCAAATCAATTGCGGCTTGCAGCATTGCTTCAGACCCCACGCCCGTGAGCGCTTCAATCGCCAACAAAACAAGATCAAGCTGGGCTTTGATGTTATGTAGTTGGGACGGATCTGGGGGGTTGGCGAGTGAGAGCTGTTCCCAAGCGGGGTGTGCCACCGTTCGACTGTTTGACGACATAGTTTCAGAATAACCAGGAGCGAGGAGCATTAACCATCAGTTACACGTCTTGAAACGACTGATCCAGAAACGTGTCTAGAAACGTGAATAGGGCGACGGGCTTCATTTTGTAAATCGCTTCCCTAAAAATTGCGGGGAACAACTCACCTGCTACAGCCTACCGCAAGAGAATAAGACTATAGTGGCATTTATTCATCGTGCCCTATAGTGCCGTGGGCACGGGTCACGTTTATTACGTGAGACGCAACGCGCCCCAAGCAACCCGTTCTGTGCCAAACGCGGTTGTAGAAACCACAATGTTTCAAACCGCTATATTTCTATTCTGCTTTATGCCAGCAGTTTTAGACTTAACGTAAGAGTAGCCTCCTGAGAGCAAGATGCGTTAACTCTCGCCAGACCACAGCGCTTGATTGTTACTAAGTGTGTAGTGACCGTGCAGAATTTGGAGATGAATCAAGATATAGCGATTTGCAACCGCGTTAAGCACAAAAACTAGTTGTGTGGGGCGCACTGCGCCCCACACAACTGTACTTAACCAGCGCGCATAGCACTGTAATCACAGAAAAAATGATCAGAGAAATTTTATGGCGTCATTTTGAGTGCTATGGTTTGATGTGCCAAGGGAAACCAAGCGAGGGGAAGGAGATCAGCGATGGTGGATATGGCATTCGATAATTTTCAGGTGTTTGAGCAGGATCTGTCAGACGAGACGCTACAGCGCTATCTTCAAGCAGAGGCGATCGCCATCGACACAGAAACAATGGGACTGGTACCCCAGCGCGATCGCCTCTGCCTCGTTCAGCTCTGCGATCCAGACGGGCATGTGTCTGCCATTCGGATTGATATTGGACAATCTGAAGCGCCCAACCTCAAAACCCTGGTTGAAACTCCTGAAATCACCAAAATCTTTCACTTTGCTCGATTTGACGTAAAAGCCCTCTGGTATCACCTCAACATTGAAGCCAGTCCTATTTTCTGCACCAAAATCGCCAGCAAGCTCGCTCGCACCTACAGTCCTAAACATGGCCTCAAAGAGCTGGTACAAGAGCTAGAGAATATTGAACTCGACAAAAGTTCTCAAAGCTCAGACTGGGGCAATGTCGGCAATCTTTCAGACGCACAACTCGCCTACGCGGCAAACGACGTTCGGTACCTGATCAGCTTGAGAGAAAAGCTCACCACCATTCTGAAACGAGAAGGCCGATGGGAACTGGCACAGGATTGCTTTTCCTGCGTCCCCACCTTTGTCACCCTCGATCTGATGATGTATGCCAATGTGTTCGAGCATTAGAGCTGAGGGACTTGCGAGAGAATAACATACCAAAATCCAAAAAATGCAGAGAGATGGTCGGTGCGCGGGGGCAACCTACTTAACCCCTAACTCGTAGGGCTATGCAATGGCGTTAAAGTTAAGAGTCGATAAGACAGATTTGAACTGGGGAGTGATCCGAATTTTGGACAAATCTGCTAGATTAAGTTTGATTTTAGGCAATTACATCGCATGAGATGAGTCGAAGGGCTCTCTTTTTACTAAATGCGGGTGTTGACCAATCATGATTGCGCTTCGCAGCTTGCTGGCGTGTGGTTCTGTCGATTGTTGAGTGGTTAATGATAACGGGTCATTGTACTGCTTAATTTCCACGATGGATTGTGCTGATTTATGACGCTATCAGAGTGCTATCGATTGTTAGAGCTAACGTCTGGGGCTTCTGCGGAGGAAGTCAAGACATCCTACCGACGACTCGTTCGTCGATACCACCCTGATGTCAATCCCGACAAACCCGAATGGGCAAAAGCGAAGTTTATTGAACTGACCCACGCTTACGAGTCGATTACTCGCGCACTTCAGTCTGCCGTTCAATCGTCCTTCAACGCCTCATCTAGCCAGGAGGTTGCTCATTCTCGTCGGGCAACGGTTCCTGTGCGATCGCCCAAACCCCAGGCTCCTTCCCCCGCAACGCCAGAACCGAAACCGCCCGTCAGCGAACCCTCCCCATTCCATATTCAGTCAAATCCGGCTCTTTCGGATGTTGATAACCAGCTTAAGAAGACCAGTTACCGTCAACTCCAGGAATTCTTGAAGGATAAGCGATTTGC